>NZ_JBHJHQ010000003.1:0-199543 GCF_042219825.1 Quyinboa mangrovi | reverse complement strand
ACGGCAAAAGCTATGATCGGTTTCCTTGCCAATGAAAAAATTGAAAAGATTGTTATCAACATATCTGTTGTTGCTGCACCTGAAATTACGGCGACAGTTGTAGATACCCAGAAATTGGCGATAACTGTTCCTCCGAGGACCGATTATTCCACAGATCCATTGGAATTTGATCTGGCCCAAACACTGGCTGATCTGGGTATCGCTGCCATGAGTGAAATAGAAGCCGTAGTTACATATGATACGGATGAAAGTATTACAGACATAACTGCTACAGGTAATGTATTCTGGTATGATTTGGAATCCAATTATGGAGCCTGGGGAGCCAATGCATCGGTATTTGTGAATTATGAAAGCACTGATTTGAGCTACGTATCCATAGGTCAGTATCCTGATAATGTGGATTCAATGCTTTCGTACACTTATACCGTATACTACGGTTTCATGGCGAATGAAAAGATTGAGATACTGGAAATAGCAGTAACTATAAGTGATGATACAGGTTTGGATCAGGCGGATGAAGCAAATGAGGCTCTGATGCAAATCATAAATCCTGTGAGAGATGAATTAAATATTGTATTCTCAAAACCAGTTAAACCCGGTTATTTGTCAGTTTATAATATTAATGGTGCCAAGGTTATCACAAAGCAGGTTTCTGGTTCAGAAACGGTCAGATTAAATATGAAAAGTATAACAAATGGTATTTATATCGTTCATTTCAGTGATGGATCAACAGTGGAATCTGTAAAATTTATTAAAAGGTAATACATTGATTCCCGGATATTCCGGTATTATCATAGAGAAGCGGTCAGAGATCTGATCGCTTCTTTCTGTTTATTGTATTCTTAATAATAACCTGATAATATGGTCCATTTTATGGCAGTATGATACTCAAATGATTTAAAAACAGCGCATTAAAAGATGTTGGAACTATTAGTTGAAACCAACTGATTGCACATTTATACTACTATTTTCAACATACATATTGATCAGAATCATTCAATTTCACCAATTTTAACATAAGTAAAATAGATTATATTGTATAATTAAAAATTGATGATTATGAAGAATTTTACATTTTTAATGGCTATTGTATGTTTAGCTTTTGTAAGTTTTGGAACTGTATCTGCTCAGGATGGAACTGTTTATACGGATGATTTCAGTACTGGTCATGACTATCTGACTGATGGTTTTGATGGTTCTATATGGCAGGGGATCTTATTAAATGATACTGTTATTGGAAGTAATGGTTTAGGCCCTGCTGAATTAAGTGTGTTAAATACAAATGATGAAGCAGGTATCTTAACCTATACATCTGCAAGTTCAGCATGGCAAACAGTTGCTGACAATGGGCCTCTTCTTTACAGAACGGTAAAAGGTGGGGCAGATTTTGAAATGAGTGTTAAGATTGTTGGTGGTGACTTTTTGTCTTACGGACTTGAAGCTCTGGTAGAATATTTTATGCCGGGTTTAATGGCAAAAGTTAAGGATGAAACGACGTTTGTCCT
Source organism: Quyinboa mangrovi (assembly GCF_042219825.1). NCBI lineage: Bacteria > Pseudomonadati > Bacteroidota > Bacteroidia > Bacteroidales > Quyinboaceae > Quyinboa > Quyinboa mangrovi. Next base: position 198,038 of record NZ_JBHJHQ010000003.1, on the reverse strand, counting down.
GGTTCAGGCATTTGATATTTATGACTGGGGTGCAATTTATGGTGTGCGTGATATCTTCCCAGCTGAAGGAATGGCTGAAGAAAACTGGATCAAAGACGATGATTCAGGTAACCCGGTCTCTGTTGCCACTTATCCTTATATTAAGTTAGAGAAATACGGTAATGAATTTATAGGTTATTACAGTGCTGACGGTGAAATATGGTATGAAATTTATACTGCGGTAAAACCTGAAGTTGAAGGTAAAGATTTACAGGTTGGACTTTATTCTGCAACATATACAACGAACTCAGCAACGGTTAAATTTGATGATTTTCAACTGATCGATTATGATGAAAGTTCTGCTATCAAGAAAGTTTCGGCATCTTCACCTGTAAGTTCATACAGTGCAAACAGCAGGGTGATTGTAAGAAATAATTCCGGAGAATCCATGAGCTCTGTTAAGCTTTACGGTATTGACGGAGCAATGGTTTACAACGCTAAAGCAATTGATGCACAGCGCATTGAAATTCCGGTATCGAATAATGGCATTTACATTATGGATGCAACCGTGAATGGAAACCGTTACACTCAGAAAGTTGTGGTCAGATAATAATAGCTTAAATTACAGCAATAAGAATAGTTACAGGAAGTCGGCGAACATACCGACTTCCTGTATGCTTAAATTTTCATCATATATCCTGTTTTATTTTGATCCATTTAATGAATTAATGCTTTTTGCTGGCTTTTAGTGTATCGTTTATACTAAATGTCGGGAGAGTTCTAAACATATTAAAAATGAGAAAAAGGAAAACATTTATCGGATTGTTTCTCGGTTTATTTATAACCAGCGGTGTTTTTGCTCAGCAGGACTCCGTAAATCTTGCGCTGGACGCAGCCATAACTACTTCACATGTTTCTCCATGGGAGACTCTGGGGGCAGTAAATGATGGAGTAGAGCCTACCAGTTCCACCAAAACAGGGACCGCTTATGGCAATTGGAACGGAGAGGGCGATTACGGAATATATAACTGGGTTCAGTATGATTGGACTAATGCGGTAAATGTTTCTTCCACGGCTGTATACTGGTGGGACGACAATCCAACAGCTGATGTTGGTATTGCTCAACCGGATGATGCTTATATTGAATACTGGAATGGTGTTTCATGGATCAGAGCCGGTAATATCGGGACAGCTTTAAATATGTATAATCAATTATATATTGGAGGAGTCTGGACGCAACGTATAAGGATTACAATGAAAAGTCCTGCAGCAACCGGAATTCTGGAGTGGAAGGTTTTTGGTCAGACAGGCGGAGACTGTGAAGCCACATCCTTTGGTGTTTCAATCAGTGTCAACGGATCATCTGTCGGTGAATCTGGTTTTACAAATATTATTGTTGGAGACGATCTGGTACTGAGTGCTGATGAGCAATCGGTCGGGCAATTTTACTGGAGTGGTCCTGATGGCTTTTCTGAAACGGGAAATGAGGTGAGTATCGAAGACATGCAAACCAACCAGTCAGGCACTTATACCGTTATGTATATTAACGAATGTGGTTCAATTTCGGAATCAGTTGTTTATGTTACAGTAGCATTGACTAACGATGGTTCTGCTTATACATGGCCGGCTTATGACCCTCCGATCTATTATGATTTCAGGGATGAATTTCCTTCACTTGAGATGCCAACAAAGGATCTGGAAGACTGTAACAACATAGCTGGCAGACAGTCATCAGGCTGGTGGACTTTTGTCTGGGGACCAAATGCACGTAGCCTGGTCACTGAAAATGCCATAACTCCAATGCTTGAAAGATTCAATAAGGATTTTGCTTATTTCCGGGATACGATGGGATGGCCTCCTGATAAAAGAGCTAAGCGTGGATACAGAAGCGGTATTTATCTGTATGGTTCCGGTTTATGTACTGATAATGCAGATACAACAGCCTTAGGCGGATGGCAAGGAGCGACGAACTATCAGGGTGAGAGTTGGCCAATGGTTCTTGCATCGTATTATCCGGTATATTCATATGATCCTGCATGCCCTTATGGAGACAGGGAAGGTCAGATGGGAGCAATGATCCATGAAGGAATTCATGCCCTGCTTGCTGATCTTCCTGGCGCTAAAAGTGCTGCATGGTTTCAGGAGGGCGGAAATACCTGGTTGCAGCAGGAAATGGAATCCAGAAAATCAGGCGATTATTCATCCATGGGTTTTTTAAATGCAGGGGCCATGATAGCACCTTTTATGCCTATTGAATGTTACAGCGGTTGGTTGCAGGATGGTAGCTTTGGAGGACCTTCAGCTGAAGGCGTTAATATGTTTGATGGCGGGCAGCAGATCTGTACCTGGAGGAATCTGTTAGGTGGAAATCAATATGGGAATTTATTCCCCGTTCTTTTCAGTCAGATATTCGGGGATCATAGTGTTGCATGGATATGGAGATATTGTCATAACAGGGTTCTGGATGGTATTGCAGATACTCTCGGAGATCATCAGATGCGACGTTTGATCATGGAATACAGGGCAAAACAGGCTCTGGTAGACTTTGGTGTATGGACCACGGCAGCAAGAAAATTGCTCGATAATAATTTCGGATCAAGTATAAAAGCTGAATGGCAACCTTCCTGGCTGAATCCGGAAGTGTGGAAGGCAACACCCTATGTAAAAACATGGATTAACAGTGAAGGGCTGGTGGTGCCGGAACAAAGGACAACACCGGGATGGTCGGGAGCCAATATTGTACCTCTGATTACTGAAGGCGATATTGTAAAAGTAGATTTTATTCCGATAGGCAAAAATTTGGGGTGCCAGCTATGTTACAGGGCTGAAGATGGTTCTGTAGTTTACGGTCAACCTGTATTTGGAGGTGAAACCAGTCTGAAACTGGAAAAGAAACCAGCCAATAATGTGGTATTTGTGGTGGTAACCAATACAGACTATATTTATGAAGGTGAGAAAACCCGAAAGGCGCATTTCGACTATCGATTAAGACTTGGAGAAGGCGTAAAAGAAAGAGCACACTGGGATGTAAGATGGTACAGGTGGAATACAAAACTGAACAATATTACTATTCCTACAGATATTGACATTAATAAAGTGAGTACTCATAATAAAGTTTCTGTTTTTCCGAATCCGGTTCAAAAGGAAGAGGAAATTAATATACGTTTTGAAAATGATCTGACATCGCCTGCAGAGATAAAACTGGTTGATGTAAACGGTAAGTTGGTGGCTATGAAAAACGCAATAGCAAATACCACGCTTACTTGTCCTGAAAAGCTTAACAAAGGATTTTATTTTATGTCAGTTAAAACAGGTGAAGGCTCTGAAGTTCATAAACTTGTAGTACAATAGCAGCTGAATTAGAAAAAAAGAAGAGGCTGTCCAAAAAGTAAAATCTGTATAAGTTTTACTTACGGATTGTTAGTAGCTTTTTAAAAACTACCCCTAAATCCCCTAAAGGGGACTTAAAGCCTCCCACTTTAGGGGAGGTTTGGAGGGGTAATAGAAGGATCACTATCAATTTATAAGTTCCTTATATTCTTATTTGCCTTTTTGGACAGCCTCTTTGCTGTTTGTATAAATTGTTTCCCCTTTGAATTTTTATTCTTGCCACCCATGGAGTCATGATAAAATTCAGGTGCTAAATTCTGATATGCTTACTTTTTAACTCTGAACAAGGTTACTACTGTACTATCGGATTGCAATGGGATTAATAGTTCAGGATCATTATTAAAATTAATTTCATTCTTGAAGTTGTTAGTGGTTGTGACGTTGTAAATGCCTTTTAACCCTTTGAATTTTATGGTAGTATTATGCTCGTCATTGGTTCTGTTTTCAATTACCATTGTTATCAATGTCTCGTCCTTAGTTACACTAATTGGACTGCTTTTCGAAAAGCCATCCCTGGAGAAAACAATATCAAAATTCATATTATCCAGTCTGTAGTATAATTTTTGACGCAATCCATCAGCAGGAATTACAGAATAAACATTGTCGTGTTCATGCAGATTTCCTCCATAGGCCACTACTCCAAAAACGGAATCACTTTTTAGTATTGTTGCCGCAGTTCTCAATGCTCCGCAGTACCCCAGATCTATTTCTCCGTCATAATACCAGGGCCCTCTGCCCTGAGGTTTTCTTATCCATGTATTGGCGTATTTCTGCGGCTCAAAGGCCCAGCCACTGGCCCCATCATTTTCTTTTCCTGGATACCAGAAACCATAATTTGATTCCGGAGTACCAGTGTTCATCAGTGCGAATGAACTAAGATATGACTGGTAGCCGAGACGAAAAGCGGCATCATCTGAAGGGGCGAAATGAAGGGTATAATCCAGTATAGCCCAGCCGCCCATTTGTGCCATGTAGCTTAGGGTGTACTTGTCGCTTCGGCCCCTGTAATCACTGCCAAGAAAGTAATATGCCGGTTCTAAATTACCGCGTTGAGCAATATTGGCATTTAGCTGTCGAAGCATGAAATCTTCTGCATCCTTCCTTGAAACGGTTGGATGAGAGTACCATTTTTTAAAGTTTTTGTCATACCATAGATTTGTGTCAGGATCCATCTGGTTTAATACACCATACTTTGCTAAAGCATAGCTGGACTCAAAAGCAGTGGCGTCAACAGCGTATTCTGATCTGAAAGGATACGGATCATCATAAATAAAATACTTAACTTTTTTCTCCCATTCCTTGCGTAGAAATGTGGCGTCTTCGCTGTAGCCTTTTGCTGTTAGAATATCGATAAGTTCTGGTATCAGCAGTTCATTGTAACACCCCCATTTATAGGTCTCGTACCAGGGCAGGATTTCATATGGATAAGTAAAATATGCTTTTGCTGTTTCCTTTGCCCTGACGAGGTACCCATCCGCATCCAGATAATGTGTCAGTTCAGGATATAACGAAGCTATCTGGTACATGTGATAGTAAAGCATAAAAATATGCGGATAGTCGTAAGAACGCCACACATGCATTTTGAAGCGATTAGGGTCCTTTGTGTTTGCTTCCCTTGCTTCAGTTTTGTTTCGGTTATAATTCCAGTCAGGCGTACCGTACACTCCATATGGATAAGGCAACTCCTTGTCTGTACGTTGTAAGCCACCCCATACAAAATTTTCAATATAGTATTCGATGGCATTAATTTCTTCAGCAACAGGAAATACCACATTTTTTGAAGCCAGAAAGGGTGCTTTACATAAACCAGGATCATCACAGGTTAAAACATAACTTAAACGACTGGTATCAAAATAGTCCGCATTATCTTGGCCGCGCAGAACGGCATTTTTCATATCATAAACTCCAAATAGGCCATCGTACCACTTCGTTGAGTCTTTATGTTGTTGTGAATTTACAATAAAGTCAGCACGTTTTTTGTAAAGGGTTTCTAAAGGTTCTGTCACAAAAAACTCAAGGTAGGTCTTATATCCCTTCCCATAATTTACTGTCAGTTTATTTTCTCCGGTACGGTTAAATCTTATGTTATATATAGTTGTGCCGTCATTTCTCCGTTCCAGCGTATCTATTTTTGTCATGGCACCACCGAATTCGGGCAAAATATTCTTTACGATCTGATGTGTCTCAAGAGCCAGCCTAACATCAAGATCCGTAGGAACCGTCATTCCCGGCATCACCTCAACATTGATCATATCTTCATCAACAAGAATTTGGCGTATCCCATCATAGCTCCCGGCCCATTTAAACATAAATCCATAGCTTATCTCCTGATCCGGTTCTAACAAACGGGATGTGTGACTTTGACGCCAGGTACCCCGCAGCTCCTCGTTTCCTGTAAAAGACGAATGGAGGTAAATATTGTAGGTTCTTTTTTTGCTATCACCCAATGGTCCAACTTCCCAGTATTCAGCTGCTGTTCCTTTTAAGGGTAACATAACGAGGTATGGGGGTAAACCGGTAGGGCGTTCGAAAAACAGATATGAGTTGTTGCCGGAGATAAACGAATGTTTTATCACAGATTTTTCAAAGATGTCTGAAGGATTTTCACCATAGGGAAGATTGTAATCTACCGGAATTGCAAGGTCTTCTATCCTAAGTGAAGTTTTACCTGTGTTTTTCAGGTGTATGAACCAGGCCAGTTCATCATTTCTCAAATCAAATGACTGGGATAATTTCAGTGGTTTGCTCTGTTCTATTTTTACTTCTCTTTTTTCAAGTATCTTCCCTTCCAGAATAAATTTTGTCTCACCGGAATGAAGGGCATCTATAAAATCAGGTTTTTTATCATAAACATACCGGATATAAATATTGCCCAGTATTCCGTTATTATTGATATAGTTTGTTGGATATATGTCGCCGGTATTTTGTAATAAACTTATACCATAATTCTCATGTTCCAGTGTAAAAAAACGGTTAGAGAAAGCCGCTTTTTTTATATTCTGTGCTGAAAATAATTGAACAGCTGCAAGCAAACAAAGTGTAACCAGGCATTTTCTTGATATTTTCATGGTATTATTGTATTAAATAAAAATAAAAAAACCGGGATACACCCGGTTTAATTCATTCTATGAGAAAAATATTAATAATTAGATAACTAACCCAGAGTGCATCATCTTCGCCATTCATTAATTCCGTCTCTGATTCTGTTCCTCCATGTTAATTGCATCGAGGCAATTTTATATGACCCTGAACCGGTTGTAACTTTATAATTTAACGTAAATACCGAATTTGTTTTATCAAATGAACAGGTACCATTTTGAGTAATGACATTATTTGCAGATGATGGTGTATTTTCTGTCAGAACTGAATTGTCCGGATTAACATGGATTAACATCTGGTATGCAGCACCTGTAGAGTTTAACATCCCATCTGTAACCACGCTATCTTCTCTTACCGTAGTCATTGCAATCACATTACTTACGTCAACCGAATCAATAACTGCGCCTGAGGCATCATAACTAATTACGGTTCCTTCCTGATCATAATAACCTTCATAATGATTGATGTATTTAATGACCAGAACTTTTATTGAAAGATTGGCATTGATGGAGTCTTCAGAGGTATCTGTCAGACGAAATGGAATAGCATAAATGTGATTAACCGCTTTAGGATCAGAGATAAATTTTGCTGAATCAAGAGTTATGGTAACTTTCCCCAAATATGATCCTGCCGGAATGACAAACCTGTTTGTATTACTGAGGGTATAATAATCAGACGGCATCAGTTCATAACCCAAACCGCTGAAAGCATCCTCGTTGAGAATAGCCGGATCAATTTCGAACTGAGCCCAGCGTTCTTTCTGATTATCCAGTACTCCGGTAAGGTTAATTCCCATGTCCAGCTTCAATCCTTCATCCTTGACAACAGTACGGTGTAAAACACCCGCTACATTTGATCCTCCGTCAGCACTCGAAAATGCCACACCTGTAAATGTATTATCCACCCTGAAGTCGTCATAACATCCTGTCATCAGGATTATCGCGAGTAGTAATATTAAACTGTTCTTCATAACTATATCGTATTATTTTTTATCAATTACCAACCCTGATTTTGTTTCAGGTTTGTCATTATTAAGGTTTGATCATATGGAAGGGGTACAAAGCGCATATAATCTTTATATTCATGATTTTCTACCGTGGTATATTCATATGTAAAACCGGAACCTTCCTGAGAAATACTTACACCTTTAACCGAATGATTCAGATCTTCGTTCCACCTTCTTAAGTCCCAGAAACGTTGTTCTTCAAAGCAAAGCTCTACTCTTCTTTCGTTATGTATAAATGCTCTGAAAGCATCTTTACCAGCATCAGCCTGCGATTTCATGTAAGTATCATCAATTGAACCTAATGCTCTGGATCTTATTTTTTCCATGACCTCGAATGCTGAAAAACCATATCTGTCATCATAAGGGCCGAATGCTTCGTTCGCTGCTTCAGCAAAGTTTAAATAAAGTTCAGTTTTTCCCAGAAGAACTTTAAATTTATAATCTGAGGTAACGGACCCAACATTTAAAGAGACTTTTTCACTCAGAAATTTCTTTAAATAATATCCTGTTCTTGTACCCAGAAAGCTAATACCGCCGGGAGCATCGTCACCACCCACATATGTATCGATTACGTAAGTATTGGCACCGGCTTTATACTCATCACCATTATAAAAGATAAATTTATCAAGACGGGAATCTCTGTTATTATATGGATCATTAGGATCATATGCGGCGCTTTCACTAATCGGGTAACCGTCACTGGCAGGAAATGCATCTACAAGATTTTGGGACGGATTACATGCTCCCTGTCCGTAAAGAGATGGCGGATAGTACATGTATTCCCAGTCGTTTCTTGATGCAGTGGAAGAGCTCCAGATATAGTCGTAATTTGTTCCTGTATTGAAGTTGCCGTAAGCACTGAGATCAGCCAACCCACCAGCAGCATCTATTGCCTCTGCTGCAGCTTCAGCAGCTCTGGACCAGGTTTCAGGATTTGAATTGCCAAATGCCGGGCTTGCTGCATATAGATATACCCGTGCTTTTAATGTTTTTGCAGCCAGACCCGAACCACGTCCTCTGTTTGCCCTTCCTATATAAGGATCACGCCTGTCAGTATAATCAAGCGGAATTGTATTAAATGCAGTATCACAATCCGCAATGATCTGTTGAACACATTCTTCATATGTATTTCGGGGAAGATCCAAATTGTCATCAACGTTGAGTGCTTTGGTAACAATAGGGTAGCCCAGTGCCATATTTCCATCCTTGGGAAAACCACCATAATTTTGAAGTAGTCTCCATTGGTACCATGCTCTCAGGTAATATGCTTCACCGTAGCGGTAATGGTTAAAAAGAGAGTCTTTTTCTGTATCACTTACAAAATAAGATAGATCTTTGGCATTCTCCAGAAACAGGTTTAAATATTTAATATTTTCATAAAACCCATCCCAGCCGCTAATTGTGTTGTTCTCTACCGTCCAGTTGCCCAGTGCCAATCTGTTTGCTCCGGGTTGTGAAGGGACCGCATTATCGGTATAATATTCAAGTCCAATATTATAGTTTGTTTCCAGATTAATATATGCCGTTGTTAATATGCCTTCTCCATATGTAGCATGACTCCATAAATCCTCTGTGGTTAAATCCTGAATCGGTCGTGGATCCAATTGCTCACAGGATACTAAAACAACCAGTGTTAGAAATGCTAATAATAATTTTTTCATCGCTGTATTATTTATATTTGGCATGTATTTGGCTTTCGTTCCGTTTACATTTTCTTTCATAATCGTCATCATATTAATATTTCTCATATCAAAAACTTAATGAGAGACCACCGGTAAAAGTTTTAAAGATCGGATATGCATCATAGCCTGCTCCGGTATTTTCCCTGTCAACTCCGTATTCATCAAGTGATGAGAACTGTGCGATATTGGATCCTCTTACAAATACTTTTAGGTTTGTAAGACCGAGTGCAAGCGCATCTTTATCAGAAAAGGTATAACTGAGCTCCACATTCTTAATTCTGAAATATGTTGCGTCTCTTAACCAAAATGTTGAAGTCTGAATATTATTTTCGGACGATGTTGTCATTCTGGGAAAGTCGTTAGTTACAGGCCAACGGTTTAAAAGTGCTGTTGAGTAATTCGTGTTGGTTCCAATGGCAGTAAAGTAATCGTTTAAAACAGATATTTTACCATCAGCAGCTCCTTGTCCTACAGCTTTAATTCTGAATCCTTTATATGCAAGTGAAAGATTTGCTCCGAAGAACAGGCGTGGGGAATGATCACCGGTTCTGTACATATCTTTTTCGTCAATACTGCCGTCACCGGAATAGTCAGAATATATGATATCGCCAGGTTTTAATGCCCCAAAATTCTGATTAATAGTACGGTCATTAATTTCTCCCTCAGACTGGAAAAGGCCTTCAGAATTATAAAGAACGTATTCATCTATTTCTTTTCCGGCATATTTTCTGTAATCTTCCTCCAGGATGGGTTCATCCACCACAATATACTGACCTCTTTTGTAAAGTGCGTTTATTCCGGCACTTATATTAAAGTCACCAACGGATTTAGTATACTGAATTAATCCATCAAAACCATAGTACAGGTTTTCACCGTAATTTGTAGCCGGTAAAAACTGTCCGCCACCAACGATGGATGGAGTAAAACTGCTTTTTTGCGAAATCAGGTTTGAAACCTTATTCCTGTAATAGTTTAATTCAATATCTAAACTATGATTGAAAAGAGTGGACTGAATACCAACATTCATATAATTACTTTCCGGTAATGTATAGGCATCGCTTCCTTCCTGCATAATTACATAGCCACTTGAGGGTGTGTTGAAGCTTCCGGAAATACCGCTAACCCAACTTCCGCTTTGCTGCCATAAGGTCTGATAGAGATAAAAGGAATTGTAACCAGGAAGGCTGAAACTATTTATACCGATGATGCCATATGATCCGGTAAGTTTGAGGTAATCCACAAAATCAGCCTTGAAGAACGATTCATTGTGGATGTTCCAACCTAACCCTATAGTTGGATACCAACTGAATTTATCTCCTTTTGGTAATCGCATGCTTCCGGAGTATACCTGGTCAAGCTGAACAATATACCTGTCATCAAAAGCGTAATCTAACCGCAGTGAAAAATCCTGCATTTTATCTGGTTGATAACCTGCATAACTGTTGCGTACAAATTCAGCCTGGTAATAAGCAAGCACTGCATTGATATTATGTTTATCAAATGTCCTGGAGTAGTCCAGTTTTCCGTTTAATACTGTTTTTCTTGAGATTAATGCGTCTCCTGTGGCTTGTGCATCAGAAACAGTTTTTTCTGTATTAAGTACAGTCGAGTCCTGACCCTGCGATCCAGTAACAAGCCAGTACAAAGCTTCACTTTCATACTCATAACCACTTAAAAGGGCCGAGGCATCAAACGCTACATTCAGGTTAGCAGACAGTCCTTCGGTGACTTCGGAAAGGTCAACGAAAAGGCCTGCATTGTTTTGTGTACTGATATACTCTGATTCATTATATCCTCCATGAACCATGGCATTTTCAATATTAACCGGATAGTCAGCATTGGAAATTAGTTTGTCTTCGAACCAGATTGGATGTGCATTGGCCGGTATTGAAGCATTTAAGTTAAAAATGTTGGATAAAGGATTTCTTCCTTTCCGGTACATTCCCGAAATATTAACATTCATCTTTATGTATTCATTCAATGTAATGTTCACGTTACTCCGAACCTTAAACCGGTCACTTTTGTAGATTTCACCTACGGTGGATTCAAGACCTTGAGAACCCGAATAATCCAACATTGAGAAGTAATTTACACTCTTAGTTCCACCATTAAAATTCAGGTTGGCCCTGCGGAATGGTGAAGAGGGCCTGACATAGCGGTCAAGATAATCGATATTCGGGTAGTGAACAGGATCAGATCCGTTTGCATATGCATTAAGGGCTGTCTGATCATAATATGCTGTATAACCGTCGTTTACAAGTGCCTCATTATACAGAGTCGCATAATCAGATGCATTGGTGTATTCTGGAATGGCAGTCGCCATGTTCATACCATATTCGGCAGAAAAACTTGTTTTACGCTCATATGCTTTCCCCGTTTTTGTTGTAATCCAAATCACCGGATTTGATCCGTATATTCCAAGCATCGCTCGGCCTGAAAGATCTCTGAGTACTTCAACAGACTCAACTTCATCTGGAGAAAGGTCTGATGGATCACGAATAACACCATCAATATATATTGTGGCAGCCTCCCCCCTTATTGTTATGGTCTGACTCTCAAATCCAGGCATCGAAGTATTGGTTGTGACATATACTCCCGGTAATAATCCGGATAAAGCATCAAGGAATGAAGTTGTTGGATAAGATTTTAAATCCTCTCCGGATATGGATTGGAATGAGGCTGCAACTTTTTTAGCCTCTAACGAAGAAAATGGCAGACTAACTTCCTTGGTGTCATCAAAAATATATTTTTTCTTCAGTACAATAGTTGGCAATGCAACAGATTTATTTTTAATAACGATATCAGCAACCGGCATCACTTTTGTATAGTACCCTTCTTTTTCTACCACAAGGTGATCGGTACCTGCAACAATATCTATTTTAAAACTTCCTTCCTGATTCGTAAAAGTGACATCTTTGCTTGCAAAAGCCTTCACTTTTATTCCCTGCATAGGAACAGAGTCTTCTGATAAAACCATCCCGGTGGCAGTCAATACTTCTTTTTTAGTCTGGGCATTGAGATAGGCTGGTGTGATTGACGAAACCAGAAAGATTAACAAAAATATGCGTAATAAATTTCTATTTTTCATGAGTATGTTGTTATGTTGTTTCAACCACGCTTTTATATTATATTTTACATACATACACGTACTTGTTTTACTCAGTTGATACTTTACCATCCCGGATTTTGTTTAAACTCCTTAAACATTGTGGCATCTCCCAGCGGAATTGGCCATCTGTAATGTTTGCTGGAAAACGTATAAGTGAATACCGGATCCGAACTTCTGTTAAACCTGTAACCTGTTTCAGTCTGAAGATCTTTTACCAGATCAATTCCATATACTGTTTTGTTTTCAATTTTTGACGCGTCTCCCCATCTTGAAAGGTCAAAGAAACGCTTGCCTTCCAGGAAGAACTCAATGGCTCTTTCGTTCTTAATACGCTCGCGGAATGTATTTTTATCTGCAAGATACATTGCATTTACCGCAGGCATTTTAACCCTTGCACGAACCTTGTTGACGGCTTGTGCAGCTGTTAGATTAGCCCCCGGAAGTGTGTAGTTTGGTCCCCCAAGTTCATTGGCTGCTTCGGCATACCACATCAGCACCTCGGCATATCTGAAATATATACAGTGTGTGATCGGATGCACCTCATTTGAAAACTGGTCAATGTTGTTTACCCAGAATTTTCTGGCCAGATAACCTGTTTTACTGTAATGTTTCTTAGACGACTGACGTTCAGTTCCACCTTCAAAAAGCTCAAGATAATAACCGGATTTACTGCTCCAGCGTTCCTGATTAAAAAGAATAGAATGATAAAAGCGTGGATCCCTGCTGACGTACGGATTTTGTTCATCGAATGAAGTATCGTCTGATATGGATAAACCATTTTTGGTTTCGTACAAGTCAATTAAATTCTGTGATGGGCTGTATCCCTGAATGATACTTATCACACCCAGACTTGGGGTCGTGAACGTTAAGTACCGATCACTGTTTTGCATCTGACCAAAGTCTTCCCAGATAATTTCATCATTGGTGGGTGTGTAATGGAAGATACTGTCATAGCCTCCAACAAATTCAATGGCACGAATACTGTCGTCCGGATTTAAATTCTGTACTGCCTTATAAGTGATTTCATCAGTAGAATTACACTGAACCAGTTTGTATGTTCCGGTAGATTCTGCAAACTGTATTAAATCCCATGCTGCTTTTGCCGCTTCTTCCCATTTAGATGTTGTATTATCCGGATTATTTGTCGGACTGGCATTGAAAATAAAGGTACTCGCTTTTAGTGCCATGGCTGCTCCTCTGGTCGGTCTTCCAATGTTGGCGTCATCCCAGGTGGCTGGCAGAAGTGCCATTGCAGAATCACAATCCATTGCGATCATGTGTGCTGTTTCATCGTATGTTAGTCGAGGCAGGGCATAATTATCACTTCCGTATAAAGCTTTTTGAAGGTAAGGCATACCGCCCTGTCGTTTAAGAAACTCGTAATAATACCATGCTCTCATAAAATAGGCCTGACCTTTGAGTAGTTGTTTTTGTTCCACTGTAGCATCCTGAAGATCTCCCATCCTGTTGAGTGCTATATTGGCAATGCGGATGCTTTGCCATCCGTTCCAAATGGTTGTAAACTGCAAGGCCTGGGCTAATCCGTAACCACTCAACCAGTCACCGTTCTGCACCTTGGGAAGGGTCTCCCAGTCACAATCCATATAGCCTTCATCACATACAGCACCAATAAACGAATAATCGTAGTTGGCAAGATAGTCATGCATATCTTTATACATCTGGTCTTCAAATTTCTTGAAGGTCAGATAAGATTTAAACACATCATCTTCCAGTAATCCTGTTGATTCAGGTGCCCTGTCCAGATATTCCGTACAACCAGGAAGGAGTACAAAGGCAACCAGTAGTATCAGAACTATATTTTTCATATTGTAATTTTTATTTTTATTCATGATGTCCAAAGGTTAGAAGTTTGCCCTGATTTCAAAAGTGTAACGTTTCATCTGTGGATAAGCTCCGAAGTCTGTACCGGAATTGGCTCCTTCCGGGTCTCCACCAAGTGGATAATCTGTCCAGGTGTATAAGTTTGTACCGGTAACAGCCATTTCCAGTTTTTGAATACCAAGGATTTTTGAGTTTTTCAAATCAAAGGTATAACCAAGCCTTACATTTTTCAAACGGCTGTATTTTCCATTCACGTTCGAAAATGAACTGAACCTGTAGTTAGGATTATTCTCAACCCTGGAGTGAACTGCCGGATAAGAAGCATCTGTATTTGTTGGTGTCCAGTAGTCAGCATGAGCAACAAGTGCATTATCTTTATTCTGAGAAAATGGATATAAATAGAACATACCACCTTGTCGCATCTGGTAATCCACATCTGAGATGCCATAAAAATCCATTTGAAAATTCCATCCCCTGTAATTGGCACCAAGTTTAGCATTCCAGGTAAACATAGGAGCATAAGGGTGAGCAGATACTACATAATCCTGAGCATCAATTGCCCCGTCACCATTATAGTCCAGATATTTGTGGTCTCCAACAATAGGAGCAACACCACTTGCTACCGGGGCAATAAACAGCTCGTCAATATTCTGATAATAACCTTCTACCTCAACACCGGCAGCCGGAGTATACCATCCCATCCGCTGTGCAATTTCTACCGGTTTGCCCTCTACACTTATGTTTGCCGGTTTTGTTTCCGGTTCATCATATTTAATTACTCGGCTTTCATTACCGGTTAAGTTTGCAGTGGCATACAAATTAAGACGGTTGGCAAACGTTTTATTAAATCCAAGTTCAACTTCAAAACCATGTCCTTTTGTTTCTCCAATGTTGCCGTACAGGTCACTAACACCTACCCATGAAGGTACCTGATTACGACCTTGCAGGATATTTGATCTGTGTTCGTTAAACAGGTCAATATTCAATGTAACCATATTCTGTAAAATGCCGATTTCTACACCAATGTTCTGCTTAATTGCAATTTCCCATGATATATCAGGAACCGGTATTGCGCCTTCTGTAATAACAGGATAATAGGTAAACGGATATCCAAATGCCGGAGATGATCCACCCTCTGAATAGTATGTCAGGTATCTCCATCTGTCTCCTGTATAATCGTACCCAACTTTACCATATGAATATCGGAATTTTAAATTGTTGATGTATGGTTTAACGGGTTTAAAGAATTTCTCCTCAGACATAAGCCAGCCAGCTGCCATAGCCGGAAAGAAACCAAATCTGTTCTCAGGAGAGAACTGTTCTGAACCGGTATAACTGGCATTCCCTTCAATAAAGTATTTATTTTTATAATTATAGGTGGCACGTCCTACCCAGTCTTCTTCAAACGCTGGGAAGTCTACCATACTGATTGCCCTTCTACGGCTGAAGAGTGCCAATGCTCCTACATTGTGATTTCCAAAACTTCGCGAGTAATCAAACTGGAGTCTGTAATAATGGCTTCTGAATGCACTGCTTAAACCATCTCCCATAGACTCCAGTTTAGGTTGTGGCGTATCCGGATCAAAGCCTCCGTCAGAGTTGTACCGGGACCATGTCAGATCGTCGGGATTGAGATAGTATCCAAAGAAGAATCCGTAATATTCGCCACCAGGCCTGAAGTTTTCCTGGTAAACGACAGAATTATTATAAGAATAGAGTCCTTTAAAAGAAAGTCCTTTAGTGATAAAATCAAGTTGTTGCTGGAATGTCAGGTCCAGGTTCAGTTGATTGCTTTTAAAGCGGTCAAATCCGCGACCCCCGATCCAGTCTAGTCTCACGTTACCCATTTCAGGATTTACGGCGAAACGGATGTTGTTCTGATCGTATGGATTTACATTATCCGGATATTTATCCAGTACATCAACAGGGTAGTAAGGAACCAGTGTAACCGGTTCAAACCATGTTTCATGTGTATAGGCATCAAACGGACGCCCCCACTTTTTAATGTTACCTCCTAAATTCAACGAAAGTTTCGTTGTAGGAGATAAATTAAAGTCCAGGTTATTTCTGAAATTATACCTGTCGTGAAAATAATGCGCATTGTAATTGTCATATTGGTACGGAAAAAGATTACCTACAGTATATATGTCACCTTCATGCAGATAACCAACCGAAACAAAATACTGAACAAAATCATTTCCACCTCTGGCATTAAGGTTATAATTATGATCGAATGCCGGTTTGAAAAGGAAGTCCATCCAGTCGAAGTCAGAATAGACATAAGGCATATCCTGATCTCTGTAATGCATAAGTTCCTCATCCGAGTAAAGCATTGACCACATATCGTCGTTTCTGTATGCCACATTTCGCATTTTCAGGGTTTCATATGCATTCAGGTATTTGGGAAGCCGTGTGGCTTCTTTCATAGTCACCTCACTTGAAAACTCAAGATCGACCTTACCGGAACTACCTCTTTTAGTGGTAACAATAATAACACCGTTTGCTCCCTTGGTTCCGTAAACAGCTGTTGCGGATGCATCCTTGAGAATAGAAACTGACGCTATTTCGTTGGGATCAAGGTTAGAAAAACTACGTTCAACACCATCGACAATAATTAGTGGATTATTGGCATTCAGTGACGCACTTCCCCTGATTAACATCGTAATACCTGAGGCTTCTTCACCTGGAGTCGGGTCGGTTGAAATAACGGTCAGTCCTGGTAAATTTCCCTGAAGGGAATTCTCAATACTACCACCGGTTTTCATCTCCTGTAACTTGTTACCTGAAACCTGATTTATAGCGCCAACAACAGATGCCTTTTTCTGAACACCGTAACCAACTACCACAAATTCCTCCATTTGTTCAATATCAGACTTCATTATGATTTTAAGTTCGGTCTGGTTTTTGACCAGAACTTTTTCCTTTACAAAGCCGACGAAAGAAAAAACAAGAGTTTGACCTTTTTCTGCTTCAATAGTAAAGTTTCCTTCAATATCTGTTATCACACCTTTACTTGTACCCTCTATCGTTACATTAACTCCGGGGAGTGTACTTCCGTCTTCATCATACACTATTCCCTTAATTTGTTTTGCCTGTCCGAATGCATTTACTGGTATCAGAACAATTAGCATTAACATCATTAATGAGATTCGGCTTTTCCACAAAATTTTATATTTCATTTATTATGGGTTTTAGATGTTAAATATTTTCAAAAGGTTCTCAATTAGTTTTACATGAATTCTGAGTTGTGATTTTATCTTTATTTAGTGTAAATGTCATAATTTTAACTTTTTTACACGTTCCCAAATGTTTAAAATACTGGCATAAATGTTGAATACTTCAAAATATAAAATACAGTATATTAGGTTGTTATTGTTTTTTGCTATTATTTTCGTGCACTATTATGGTATAATTACTAGTTTATTACTATATGAATAATTGTTAAATTCAATCTGTAAGAAATATACACCTGGTTTGAGATGTTCCTTGTTGAAATTAATTTGTGAATGATTAATTATTGTATTCTTGCAGGCCACTGAACCATTTGCGGTGTAGATTGTAATATTCAGTTTTGAATCATATGGAATATCCGACAAGTCAACCTTAGCAAAAGATGATGCAGGATTAGGATAAACAGAAAGTGCCGGTATGGCATCCTGTACATAATCTGTCGCAGTTTCAATATCATCAGCAAATGGTGTTCCGTTAATCACAGAGGAAACTTTCCAGTAAGTATAATCATTCGGATCACCGGTGGGATTAGATTCTGCCGAAGTTAAGGTATAGCCTGAGCCATCCGGTTCATATGGCCACGGTGCTTTATCATCATAAGTAAAGGAGAGTACCGGTAAACCTTCAGAATCTGATATTTCAATCAGTTCACCTCCATTATTGAGTTGATCACTGAAATTTCCACTTGGATATAATCCGTATCTGTCAAAAAAATAGTTGGGCTTTGAGGCGATCACGTAAAAACTTCCCGGCTCAAGAAGATTATTTTCAGGAAATGCATATTCGATTCCGGATGTAAAATGTAAACCTGAAAGATTGATTATATGATCACCGGTGTTTTTAAATTCAATAAATTCAAATTTCTTTCCAGAGGTCGTATCCGTACCTGATATTATATCTTCAGGATGGTAATGCAGTTCTGTAACTTTAAACGAAGAATAATCTTCTGCAGTGTTGCTGAATATAATTTTCTTTACTGGTCCCCAGATATTATTGTACTGTACACGCGTTGTCAGGACAATTGTATTACTGAATTCAATCTGTTTGTTATCCGTTCCGGTCACTGCGTCTTCGGAAATTGTTCCACCTGTTGCCCTTGGATCACTATTATTAAGGGTATAGTAAATTGTACCATTTGTATTAGGGTTACGAATGGAAACCGTAGTGCTTCCGGTGGTTGTGTAGTACGATCCCAGCAATATCTGATTATTGCGGTAGACCTCCGGTGCCATATATGATGAGTACAAGCCTTCGCTTTTGAGCTGCTGAACAAGAATGCTGGTTCGCTGAGGAAAAAATTCATTTAGCATCGTATTTATTTCCGGTAACCAGTCATCATCTTTGGTCAGGGAGTTACGGGTTTGTGCATCTCCCCAGCGGGCAGATTCAGCTATTATTGCCAGATCAATCTGATCAACACGTTTCTTAAACAGTGCTTTGGCGCTGTCGGTAGATAATATGCCACCTTCACTCAATAATGCATAGGCCCGATCCATAAATTTTTGTTTGTATTCGCTGTTTTGGGTGAGTCTGAAATGTAACCACTGAGGATTGAAGTCAAGCTCGTTGGTAATCCGCATCGATCCGGTTGAACCAATATTTACTCTGTTTTCATTGATCCCATCTCTTCCGAACACTTCCTCTACAAACATGCTGTGTTCTGAATCGTGGGCCAGAAATTTAAATCCCTGGGATTTATTTTTTCTGTTATATAGGGCATAAAAATTATTCGGCATATCGTCGCTGTACCAGGCAGAAACAGGGGCATCAAAATTTCCGGTATAAAAAATGAGTAGCATGTAATCAATCAGGTTATCTACATCTACATAAGTTGTAAGATTTGCATCAGGACTGCCCGTTGCATCAAGACCCTGAACATTAAAGTAGCTGCTATTCTGGACAAAACCTGTTCTGCATAAATCCCATAGTTCATTCCATGCATCCATATTACCATCAGTTGCTTCACAATAGTATGGCCAGGGTTTTGTGTCTACTTTTATCACATCATAATCTTCTTTATCACCTCCCAGATAGGTTTCTGCATAACTGGCTTCAGAGCGTTCATCCGTCTGAAAAATTCCCCAGTACATCCCGTTAAGATAAAGGTGGTAATAGCGACCTCGTTTATACGGCTCCCCCATTTTCCCCTGCAGGTCTCTGCTGAAAATATCTTTTACCATTGTATTATGGTAGCTGCCATCCATGCTCCAGGAATAGTTCTGTTCACATCTCAGGTCTATGGCATCAAATTCGTCGGCCCCTTCATCTTCAAAAAGGGGGTACTTCAGTTTGGCTGCACCATATTCGGATCGGAAGAACAATCTGAATGCATGTTTGGGATTGTTCTTGTTTTTTGCACTGTTGCCACCCCTGATCCGCAGGCCGGCGTTGACCTGAACCGCTGCACTACCATCTGAGTTAATGATTTCAAACGAACATGGACGTTCCCATTCTTCTCCTTTTTGTTCTGCATTTACATAGATTCCTTTTCCAGGATCGAACAGATTATCCGGATCTGTTACAATCGAAACAGAGGGAATTTGGAGCATTGCGTCTGAAAGCTGTCCGGCATATTTCGTATCCTGTGTTACATCTGTGGCCATCGCATAATCAAGTACCTGATCATTAACATCTCCCGAAGGCCAGGTATAGCCGGGATAACCCTGATTCGCAACTTTTTCGGTAAACAGATAGGTTTTTGTGATGGAAAATGATGGTTGATATCCGGACTTCACAAGAGAGGCTCTGACCACAAAGGCAGGGGTAAGGCCACGACCGGTAGTAATATCCGGATCAATGGTTATGTTGGTTGTTGATACTGCAGATTTGGCACTTGAAGAGTTCTGAGGATCACTGCCGTCTATCGTGTATAATAAGGTATATTCAGAATCCGGAGATTGTAGGGTCAGGTTGAAGGGGTTGGAATAAATGCCTGCATTATGACTGAATACAACTGTTGTATCATATTCAAAGACAGGAAGTTCCGGGATAGCCTCCATGGACATGTCAAAGTAAAAATCTGAGCTGCTCAGTGAGACATTAAAAATCTGGACCGCAACTAGGTTTTCCCCTTCCGAAAGTTTAAATAATGATGAATCAACTTCGTACGGTACCAGTGAGCCGGATTCATGATTTGCGATTGCCGTGGCGTTGTATGCCGGATTATCCGGTGCATTGACGGTAACAATTTCGGATCCGTTGATCCAAACAATAAATCCGTCATCATAATCCACATTCAATGTAATTTTAGATATATTTTTAATCTCCGATGCATTAAAAGCGGTTCTCAGGTAAACGGTTGAATAATTACCCTGCATGTCAGTCAGGTTCGTGCCACCCGTTCCATCTCCATAGCGGAAAGGTGACTGAGCAGTGGACCAAGATGAGTCATCAAAGTCGATAGCAGTCCAGTTGTCTGATAGGTTTGATGCACCTGATCCTTTGAGGTAATTGTATGTTTGGTTTAAACCAAAGCTTATCTGTGCTGAAGAAACAATGAATTGACCTGTAAACAAAAGTATAAATAGCAGCTTTTTCCGGAACATGATAAGGTTAAATAGTTCAACAGATCTACATCATTAAATCATAATGATTTCTGTTGAGATTGTTTTATGCCGAAAATTGTTAAAATTTATTCTAATGTTTTGAAACGAATGTTCAAAATATAAGAATGAATGTATCAGGAGCGAAATGCAAAAGTATTAATTATCACCATTGAGAAAAAGCAGTAACACTCAAAATATAAGTCTGTAAGGGTTAAATTCAGGGTTATCTGCCTTGCGGATTCGTATTTTTTACAATAAATATATATCTTTCGAACCGCTTTAATTTTCTGAGTTTAAAATATTCAGCATTTTGATTTGAGCCAATCCCTGTGTGCTGATTATTTAGAAAAATTCTTGATGATAATTAATACATTTTTACATGTTTTTTGAACATATGGTCATGCAGATGTACAAGATTTTCGTCTTCTTGGCATCGGAAATTAATTGTAGGAATAATTAAAGTTTGAAACATTAAAATAATTAAAAGGATATGAAAATGCGTCTGGTGAGTAGAATATTTGCACTCATTTCATGTGGAATGATATTGTTAACGGTGTCCTCCTGCACAAAAACTCCGGAACCTGTTAAAAAGAATGGTTTGGAAAAGATTACATTTAAAGTATTGCCGTTCAAAATAGAAGATGTAACGCTTTTAGACGGACAGTTTAAGCATGCAACAGAGCTGAATGAACAGATTTTGTTAAGTTATGAACCGGATCGTTTGCTTGCTAAATTCAGATCAGAAGCAGGATTGAAACCCAAAGCAGAGCATTATGGAGGATGGGAAGATGAAACCATAGCCGGTCATAGTCTGGGTCATTATCTTTCGGCTATAACCTTGATGTATGAATCGACAGGAAATGAAGAGTTTAAGCGTAGAGCCAACTATATTGTTGATGAGTTGTATGAATGTCAGCAGGCTGATGGTGACGGTTATATTGGGGCTTTCCCGAATGGCAAGAGAATTCTGGAAGATGAAGTGGCCAAAGGTAACATCAGGGCTCAGGGTTTCGACCTGAATGGTATCTGGGTGCCGTTTTACACTGAACACAAAGTAATGGACGGACTTGATCATGTATATAAGGTGTTTGGCAATGAGAAGGCCCTCGAAATTAATGTGAAATTTGCAGACTGGCTGGCAACCATCGTAAAGGACCTGAATGACGATCAGATTCAGGAAATGTTACATTGCGAACATGGGGGCATTAACGAAACACTGGCAGAATTGTACAACTATACAGGTGATGAAAAGCACCTTAAACTTTCAAGAGTATTTCAGCATAAAGCCATCATAGATCCTATTGAACAGGGCGAAGATATCCTGGCAGGGAAACATGCCAATACACAAATTCCGAAATTTATTGGACTGGCCAGAAGATATGAGTTGACTGGTGATCAGCTGGATCACGACGGAGCTGTGAATTTCTGGAATATTATGGTGCATCACCACAGTTATGTAACGGGTGGTAATGGTAACCATGAATACCTGACTTATCCGGACAAACTGAACAATGAACTGAGTAATAATACTACAGAAACCTGTAATGTGTATAATATGTTAAAGCTGTCAGAACATCTGTTCGAATGGACAGCTGATCCTGCGGTTATGGAATATTACGAACGTGCACTGTTCAACCATATCAGGTCTTCACAGCATCCTGAATCGGGTCATGTAATCTATAATTTGTCTCTGGATATGGGTGGGTTCAAAGTTTATCAGGATCCGGAATGGTTTACATGTTGTGTAGGAACAGGTATGGAAAATCACTCAAAATACAGTAAGAATATTTATTATCACAATAACGAGGAACTATACCTGGTACAGTTTATTGCATCTGAATTAAACTGGAAGGATAAAGGTTTGAAAGTTAAACAGCTAACGGCATTTCCCGAAGAAGAAGGTACACGGCTGGAATTTGAATGCGAAAAGCCTGTAGAACTGGCACTGCAGATCCGTTATCCTCATTGGGCATTGAAAGGTATTGATATTAAAGTAAACGGTGAAAGTCAAAAAGTTAATAGCGAACCGGGTAGTTTTGTTAAGGTGAGCCGTAAATGGAAAAACGGAGATGTGGTGGAGATCAGCTTCCCATTTTCTTTAAGGCTTGAAACAATGCCTGATAACAAGAACAGAGTGGCAGTTTTTAATGGACCTGTGGTACTGTCAGGAGATTTAGGACCAGTGGCGGATCCGAAGTCCCAGGATCCAATGTACGTGCCGGTTTTGATGACAAAGGATGTCAATCCTGCAGACTGGCTTGTTCCTGTTGAAGGGAAGCAAAACACATTCAAATTGACAGATGTGGCCTATCCGAGAGAAGTGATTTTAAAACCATTCTACAGGACACACGACAGGCGATATACGATATTTTGGGATACCTATACTCCGGAAGAATGGAAAGTAAAAGAAGCTGAATATAAAGCCGATCTGCAACGAAAAAAAGAACTGGAAGCCAAAACGATTGATTTTATCCGTTTGGGCGAAATGCAGCCGGAACGAAATCATAAGTTTAAAGATGAACGTACATGGATAGATGAGTTCAAAGAAAGAAAGTACCGCGAAGTGAACAGGGGTGGATGGATGTCATTTGAAATGAAAATAATCAAGGATAAACCAACATCGTTGGTACTGGAATACTGGGGTGGTTATAACGGCTCAAAAACATTTGATATTCTTGTTGATGATAAAGTAATTGCTACTGAGAATATTTCAGCGTTCAACCAGGCAAAATTCATGGATATGGAGTATAAAATTCCTGAAGAAGTGATCTCAGGTAAAGATATCATTGAAGTAAAACTGGTTCCGCATGAAGGACACAGGGCCGGACCACTGTTTACAGCCCGTACGATTAATAATTAGTATTTATAATGGTAATTCAAAAAACCAGCTGATTGGTATCCGGATCCGGAACAATTAGCTGGTTTTGGATTGAAACATAATACTGTTTTTTCAATTTATAATCCCAAAATTAGTGAAGATGAAGCACCGGAAAAGAGCAGGCCTGATTCTGATATTGTTAACCGCATTATTTACGGTTGTTGCCAACCCGTTGTTGCCGGGTTATTATGCCGATCCAACCATTAAAAAGTTTGGTGATACCTATTATATTTATGCAACAACAGATGGTATTAAGCTGGCATCCG
Source organism: Quyinboa mangrovi (assembly GCF_042219825.1). Lineage (NCBI taxonomy): Bacteria > Pseudomonadati > Bacteroidota > Bacteroidia > Bacteroidales > Quyinboaceae > Quyinboa > Quyinboa mangrovi. The sequence goes on along the minus strand of NZ_JBHJHQ010000003.1, from coordinate 174,011 downwards.
GAGAGCCTTCCGTTTGGGTAAGTAAGGATTTGAAAGACTGGGTCAATGTGGAAATGGAGATGTCTTTACCGGATGGTTTAACTAATTGCTGGGCACCTGATGTACTGGAAGGTAAGGATGGACGGTACTATTATTATATGGGGAATTGTCAGTATGGCTGCAATATTTACGGTTATGTTTCAAACACACCGGTAGGTCCGTGGGTGCCGTTAAATGAAGGGAAACCGGTTATTCCGGTAGGAACGGGAAAAGAGTATCTCCCTGCACTGGATGCACAGTTTTTCCAGGATGATGATGGATCATTATATGCCTTTTTCGGAACATGGTGTACATCTTTTGGTGGCATGGGATGGGTAAAGATTAACAGCGACGATATGTTTACCATCGAAAAGGAGGGATTTATTCCCATTTCTCAGATCCCCAGAGCTTTCGAGGCTGCTTATATGATGAAGAAGAACGGTACATACATTTTAATGTATTCTGCCGGTGATTGCAAGCTGGATTCTTACGCGGTGCATTATGCATATTCTGATAAACCCACCGGACCTTTTACATACGGAGAAAATAATCCGATCCTGTCAAGCGATGGTGCGTTGGTTGATGGACCGGGTCACCATTCTGTTCTTGAAGATAACGGGAATTATTATATTGTTTATCACCGGCATGATAATCCCCACAGTACCGGTGGCATGTTCAGGCAAACCTGTGTGGACAAGCTTACTTTTATTAATGATCACACCATTGCAAAAGTTGAACCGACAGAAGATGGCTTATGTGCGTTAGGTGTAAAAAGTTTGGGTCCTGAAAATCTTGCTTTGGGAGCTAAAGCTGAAGCCACATCATATTACCACCTGAAAACAAGGGGAAGCAGGTTTACCGGAAACAAAGCTGTTGATTATGCTTATAGTCCGTCAAACGCAACGGATGGCAGCAATAACACATTGTGGAAAGCCGATGGCTGTGAGTTGCCACAATCCCTAACAATTGATCTTGGTAAAACAAAATCCTTCGATCGTATATTGACAGATTTTGAATACCCTTCTCATTTTTATCAATACAAAACAGAGATATCCAAGGACGGCAAAAGCTGGTCGGTTTATGCTGATAAAACAAATAATAAAGTTTCAGGATCACCGGTTATTGACGAAAAGAAGGCTAAAGCCCGTTATATAAGAATTACTGTTACGGGAGTAGAAAAGCCGGGCTTGTATGCCGGGATATGGAATGTAGCTGTTACGAAAGGAAAGATCAACTTACCGGAATATCAGCAAATGGTTTCAAATGCGGATAAAGCGTCTCAGCCAACAGGGGAATGTCTGGTAGATATCAGTTTTAAGGATCAGAAATCAGGTCAGTTAACCGATGAAGCTGTGCCTAATACAGGGACACTTGGTGGAAAAATTACCGGAAGAGGGAATGTTACTATACAAAATATTGATGGAGTGATGGCTGCTGTTTTTGATGGGAAATCGTCACTCAGACTGGCATCAGTTCCACCTGAAAGTATGGCCTGGAATGCGCCTTTTACTGCGGCAATCTGGGTGAAGAATTCTGAAATAGGACATGGAGAATGCCTTTTAAGCTGGACATCACGGCGTGATATGTTGCAGGCATCTTATGCTGCCATGTATTACGGAACCGGAAATTACGGTGCAGTGGCTCATGGTGACGGTGCGGTCGATATGTCTTATTCCAAAGTACCAGAAGCTGATAAATGGCATCACATCGCCGTAACTTTTGATGGTATGACAGAAAGTATATATGTGGATGGAAAACTGAACAACAAGGCTCAACTGATGTTGTTTGTTACCCCAGCTGAAATTCGTATCGGTTCTTCCGGTAATCCTGATGAGAATTTTTCGGGCAGTATTTCCAGGATCAGATTGTATAATAAAAGCATGACAGAGGCTGAAATTAAAGGATTATTATCAGAAACAAATCCGTTTACAAATGCACAACCGAACTAAATAATATGGATATGAAAAAACTGAATTCAAAACATTTTATGGCTTTTGCAGGTGTGGTAATTTTACTGGTGTTTTTTTCATCCTGTAAAACAGAGGTTAAAACTGAAAAGGAAGGTCAATATCCCATTGAACCGGTACCTTTTACTTCCGTTCATGTTACTGATCAGTTCTGGGCTCCAAAAATCAAAATCAATCATAACGTGACCATTCCGATTGCCATAGAACAATCGGAGATTTCAGGCCGTGTAAAAAACTTTGAGATTGCTGCTGGTGATGCAAAAGGTGAATTCTGTTCAGAGTATCCGTTTGACGACAGTGACATTTATAAAATTATTGAAGCTGCCAGCTATTCTTTACAAACCATGCCGGATTCTGCACTGCAGAAAAAGCTTGATGAGCTCATAGAAAAGATAAGGAAGGCTCAGGAAGAGGACGGATATATTTATACCAACCTTACCATTGCTGAAAAGAACGGTACAAATCCGCATCCGTGGGTTGGTGATGGCCGGTGGAATAAAGTGCATGAACTGAGTCATGAGCTGTATAACCTGGGACATATGTTTGAGGCTGCTGTCGCACATTACCAGGCAACAGGACAACGAAATTTTCTCGACATAGCCATTAAAGCTGCAGATATGCTGGACCGTACCTTTGGATGGGGAAAGCTTGAAGATTATCCCGGTCACCAGGTAGTGGAAATGGGTTTAGTGAAACTTTACCGGGCTACAAATGAAAAGCGGTATCTCGATCTGGCTAAATTTTTCCTTGATGTCAGGGGACCTGGTGGATCAGAATATAATCAGGCACATGAAAAAGTAGTGGATCAGACCCGGGCTGTGGGACATGCCGTACGGGCCACCTATATGTATTCCGGAATGGCAGATATTGCTGCCTTGTATAACGATGAATCATACCTTCATGCCAGCAGGGCCATATGGCAGGATATGGTATACGGTAAAACCTATGTCACAGGAGGAATTGGTGCCTCAGGTGGGAATGAAGGTTTTGATGAACCGTATAATTTACCCAATATGGCTGCATATTGTGAAACCTGTGCTTCAATTGGAGACGTATTCTGGAATTACCGCTTATTCCTGTCAGATGGAGAAGCAAAGTACATGGATGTTCTGGAAAGAACCTTATATAATGCGCTGATATCAGGTGTTTCATTAACAGGGGACCGTTTTTTCTATCCTAATGTACTGGAATCTATAGGACAACACAGCCGTAGTAAATGGTTTGGTTGTGCGTGCTGCCCTCCGAACATTGCCAGACTTTTACCTTCGTTACCCGGCTATGTATATGCAAAAACAAACGATGCCATTTATATTAACCTGTATATGTCCAACACGGCACAGATCAAACTCGGAGATGAGGATGTTACTATCAGCCAGGAGACACAATACCCATGGAACGGTTTGGTTAAGATGACTATTAACCCAGAAAACAAAGCCAGGTTCGCTTTAAAATTAAGGATTCCTGGCTGGGCAAGAAATGAAGCCATTCCGGGAGATTTATATACCTTTATGGATGGTGTTAATCCTGAGGTAACGCTTAATGTGAATGGTAAGGATATGAAGGTTAAACCGGAACACGGATATGTAACCATCGATCGGAAATGGACGAAGGGCGATGTTGTTTCTTTAAATATGCCAATGGAACCGCGTGAAGTTAAGGCGGATGAAAATATAAAAGCAGATGCCGATAAAATGGCCATTCAACGGGGACCATTGATGTATGCTGCGGAATGGCCTGATGTGGAGGACGGAAAAGTATTAAATCTGATTTTTGACAAGGATAAAGAACTTACTGTTGAGCACAACGATCATCTTTTAAATGGTGTTTACACCATTAATATTCCTGCAAGAATTGCCCGCGCAACCAAAGATGGAGGTTTGGAATACAGTGAAGAAAAAATTGTTAAGTTGATTCCGTATTATGCATGGAATAATCGTGGACCCGGAGAAATGGCAGTATGGTTGCCGTATAACGAAAAAAGTGTACGACCTTTGCCTGCGCCTTCAATTGCCAGCAAAAGTAAACTTTCAGCATCGCGTCCCACTAAAAGTCTTATTGCCATTAACGACCAGTTAATGCCTAAGGATGCCAACGACCACACATGGCCCTATTATCACTGGTGGCCTGAAAACAATGCATGGGAATGGGTTCAGTACGATTTTGATAGTGAGGAAACCGTAAATAAGGTAAAAGTTTACTGGTTTGACGATGGCCCGTTCGGAGGTTGCCGTATTCCGGCTGAATGGAAAGTAATGTATAAATCAGGTAAGAACTGGGTTCCGGTTAAAACTTTGGGACAATATACTATTACAAAAGACAGCTGGGATTCTGTAAATATTGAACCGGTAAAAACCACTGCGTTACGAATGATGGTTAAATTACCGGAGAGGTTTTCTACAGGTATTCATGAATGGGTGATTGAATAAATGAGCAAATAGTAGTATCGAAAAACAACATCAAATGAAAATAAAATATCAGTACATACTGGCTTTAATGATTCTTGCAGGGACTGTCGTTCATGCACAAAATCGCCGGAGAGAGAAACCTGTCCCAACACTTGGACTTGACAGTGGGTATACTGATTATTCCACTCAGCAAATTAAACTGCAACTCGTTAATGAATCACAAACTGTTTCCGAATTGAAAACGGATGAGGGGTTCGACTTCACACCCCATGACAGGTTGGAAGCTCGTTCAGGGAACAGGTTTTATCATTTGGGCGACATTAATCTGAGAGTCAGGAGTTGCGGTTGCGAGGATTGGTCCAGCTTTTCCACGGCAGAAAACCGCAAACCGGTTATGTCGTTAAATGTGAATGATCCGGAGGTGCTGGCTGCCTCAAATCTGAGCGGTACAATGCCTGAAACATTTCCCTTGGAGCTTACAAGGTACTGGCAGAAGAAAGGGGATCACCTTGTGTTGCGTTTTAAATTAGTAAATAACACAGACAAAGATGTAGAAATAGGCGCTTTAGGTATTCCAATGATATTTAATAATGATCTGACAGGTAAATCACTGGATGAAGCCCATGAGCAGAATGTATTTTATGACCCGTATATTGGTATGGATGCAGGTTATCTGCAGGTGGTTTCGCTGAAAGGAGAAGGGAAGGTTCTGCTTGTATTGCCCTGGGAAAATTCGCCCTTCGAAGCGTACAGGCCATTGCTTGATGATCCGACACCAAGAGGAATAACCTTTGAGGGGTTTCATGAGTGGATGATCCATTCCAAGGCCTGGGCTGATGAAGAATGGGAAGGTGTGGAGCAATGGAATGCTCCAACCGAGAAAGTATTGAAACCCGGCGAAGAATACAATGTAGGTGTGGAGTTTGTACTGGCTGATTCCGTTAAGAACATTGAAAAAACTCTGGCCGATCACAACAGGCCTGTGGCCGTTGGTATCCCTGGATATGTGTTGCCTGAAGATGTTGTAGGAACACTTTTTCTGAAAGCTGAAAAAGGCGTGAAGTCAATCACTTCAGAACCGGAAGGCGCTCTGTCCGTAACGTTTGATAAGGTAACAGATGGTAAATGGAAAAAATATACTGTAAAGGGAAATCAGTGGGGCAGGGCAAGGCTGTCTGTTACGTATGATGATGGAACGCTTCAGACCATCAACTATAAAGTAATAAAACCTGAAGCAGAAGTTGTGGCAGATAACGGTCATTTCTTAACAACCAAACAATGGTACGAAAATTCGGGCGATCTGTTTGACAGAAGCCCGTCTGTGATAACCTACGATTATGAAACAGGAGAGAAAGTTCTGCAGGATTCGCGTTCGTGGATTTGTGGCTTAAGTGATGAAGGTGGTGCAGGTGCGTGGTTAAATGCCATAATGAAGCAACTGGTTGAACCGGATCCTGAAGAGATCGCAAAGCTGGATTCGTTTGTAAGTCAGACATTGTGGGGTGGCATTCAGTACAATAGCGGCGATCATAAATATGGCGTTCGTAAAAGTATGTTCTATTATGAACCGGACAGCATGCCGGCAGGAACATATAGAGATGATATAAATTATAAAACCTGGGCCGCCTGGTCGAAGAAAGCAGCAATGTCAGTTGGCCGGTCCTATAATTATCCGCACGTAGCTGCAGCACACTGGGTGATGTACCGGTTGGCCAGAAACTATAAAGGCCTTGTGGATGATAGTCAGTGGAGGTTTTACCTGGAGAATGCCTTTTATACCTCTATGGCCATGGTAGAACAGGCGCCGTATTATGCACAGTTCGGGCAAATGGAAGGGACTGTATTTCTATTGATCCTGAATGACCTGAGAAATGAAGGTTTTGCGGATATGGCTGATAAACTTGAAGCAGCCATGAAGAAAAGAGCTGATCACTGGGCCACACTGAATTATCCGTTTGGAAGTGAGATGCCCTGGGATTCAACCGGACAGGAAGAAGTATATATGTGGTCGCGCTATTTTGGATTCTCTGATAAAGCCATGGTAACACTGAAGGCAATTATGGCATATATGCCAACAATTCCGCACTGGGCCTATAACGGAAACGCGCGCAGATACTGGGACTTTCTGTTTGGAGGAAAACTTTCACGTATTGAACGGCAGATTCATCATTACGGTTCAGCATTGAATGCCATACCGGTATTGCATGAATACAGGCTTGAACCGGATAACCTCTATCTGCTTCGTGTGGGTTACGGCGGAGTAATGGGGGCAATTTCAAATATTAATGAAGAAGGATTTGCACCCTGTGCATTCCATTCCTTCCCTTCCACACTGGCCAACGATGGTATCTCCGGCGATTATGGAACAGGATTCTTTGGATATGCGGTCAACAGCGCCACATTTATTACCAGAGACGATGACTTTGGCTGGCTTGCATTTGGAGGTAACATCAGCGAGGATGGCGACTGGGTTATAACCGATATCACAACGGCATCAAAATCAAGACTTTTTATTGCACCGGAAAACCTGTGGATCACACTGGATGCAGGAAATGTAGATGCGGTAAGATACAATTCAAAAACACATGAAGTAATCCTGGTTATGGCCCCGGAAAACGATTTTACACCAAAAGCTTATCTGCGACTGGAAAAGGATGGTAAACCCGTTGATTCCCTTAAGAAATATAAGAAGGATAGCAGGGGAGCATGGGTTGTGCCCCTGAAGAAAAAATCAGTGGAGGTGAAACTTTAGAAAACAGATATGAAGAACAAATTGCATTACATCACAGCAGGAATCGTTTTCTTGTTGATGACACAGGTTCTAACTTTAAAGGCCCAGGATAACGCTGTAATCTCAGCTACTCCGCCAATGGGATGGAACAGCTGGAATAAGTTTGGATGTAATGTAAGTGAGAAACTGATTATGGAGATGGCCGATGCCATGGTTATCAGTGGCATGCGTGATGCCGGATATGAATATATTGTGATTGATGATTGCTGGCAGACGGGCCGTGACAGTTCTGGCAATATCATTTCGGATCCGGAACGTTTTCCATCGGGAATGAAAGCACTGGCTGATTATATACACGATCAGGGACTTAAATTTGGTATTTATTCCTGCGCAGGTTCTAAAACATGCCAGGGAAGACCCGGAAGCAGAGGGTATCAGTTTCAGGATGCCAGGACCTACGCATCCTGGGGTGTGGATTATTTGAAGTACGACTGGTGCTATAATGAAGGTCAGGATGCCAAAGCAGCGTACAAAACGATGAGCGATGCGTTGAAGGAAGCTGGCAGACCAATTGTGTTCTCTATTTGCGAATGGGGTGAGAGTAAACCATGGGAATGGGGAGAAGGCATTGGAAATTTATGGCGGACAACAGCAGACATCAGAGATTGTTATGAATGTACCTTTGACTGGGGTGGTCTCGGTGTTTTGGATATCATTGATAAACAAGCCGAATTATGGCCTTATGCAGGTCCGGGGCACTGGAATGATCCCGATATGCTTGAAGTAGGAAACGGAGGTATGACGGAGGATGAGTATATCACACACTTTTCCATGTGGGCTATGCTGGCGGCACCTCTCATGGCTGGCAACGATCTCAGAACGATGGATCAAAGCACAAAAAAAATACTAACGAATAAAGATGTAATTGCCGTTAATCAGGATTCGAAAGGTGATCAGGCACGTAAGTTCATGGATATGGGGGAGCACGAAATATGGGCAAAACCTCTTAGCAATGGTGAGGTAGCGGTTTGCTTTCTGAACCGGACCGATAAACCATGGAAACTGGATTACGACTGGAAGAAACATACGATGTATTTTGTACGCGACGTGAGCATCCACCGGAATGTATATCAGGTATATGATGTTTGGGATCATAAAACAGTTGGTGATACAGAGGAACAATTGAAAATGGAAATTCCTGCACATGGCGTATTGATGGTCAGATTAACAAAAAAATAGGTTGTAATATTCAAGGACATAACGAATAACATATAATTTTTACAGGATGAAAAGGTTAGTAGTACTATTGTTTTTGGGAAGTTTTGTTGCACATTATGCAAGCTTTGCACAGGTGACTGCTGAAGATTATGCCAGGGCAGATTCTACAGCTAAATTCGGAAGTCTGGTTTATAATGCCTATGCTGATGTAAACTGGATAAAGGATAAACCTGTTTTCTGGTACAGTATAAAGACCAGTAAAGGAACGGAGTATAAACTGGTGGATGCAGAGAATTTGAAAATTACACCGGCCTTTGATCAGGAAAAATTGTGTAAAGCATTGAATGAATCCCTGAAGAAAGACTATAAACCATTTGAACTTAATCTCAGACGCCTGCGGTTTATTAAAGATGGTAAGGCTATTGCCTTTGAAGCAGGTAATAAAAGATTGGAATGTGATCTGAAAAAATATAAGGTTGACATAAAAGGCGATGTTCAAGGTTGGGGCAACCGTCACTGGGGAGAAACTGAAGGGGAGTATAAAAGCGATCCCGTTAAATCGCCTGATGAAAAGTGGGAAGCATATGTCAGGGAATATAATGTTTGGCTGAAGGATTTGAAATCCGGAACCGAAACACAGTTGAGTTTCGATGGTTCTGCCGGAGAGTTTTATTCCGGACATATGGACTGGTCCCCGGATTCCAAAAAAATTGCAGTCAACAAAGTACGTCCAAACGAAAAACACTACATCTATTTCGTGGAGTCTTCACCAAAGGATCAGTTACAGCCGAAACTGGAAAAGAGAGAATATCTGAAACCGGGCGACGCACTTCCGATACTTAAACCTTGTCTTTTTAATGTGGAGGACTTAAAGCAAATACCGGTCAATAGTCAGCCTTTTGAGAACCAGTTTTCGTTGTTTGGAATTAAATGGTGGCCCGGAAGTGAAGGCTTTACATTTGAATTTAACCAGCGCGGACATCAGGTATACCAGGTTGCCGAAGTTGATGCAGAAACAGGAGACGTTCGGGTAATTATTAATGAAACCAGTAAAACTTTTATAGATTACAGCGGGAAACACTTTCGCCATGATTTGGATAAATCAAAGGAAATCATCTGGGCATCGGAAAGAGATGGCTGGAACCATCTGTATCTGATTGATGCTGCAACAGGTAAGGTAAAAAATCAGATTACCAAAGGCAATTGGCTGGTAAGAGGTGTAGAGCATGTGGATGATGATAACCGGAACATCATTTTTTCTGCGGCAGGAATGAATAAGGGAGAAGATCCGTATTTTATACATTATTATAGCATCAATTTCGATGGCACAGGATTAAAGGACCTGACACCTGATAAGATGAACCACGATGCCACCTTTTCGTCCGATTACAAATACTTCACTGATGCCTATTCTACTGTTGATACACCGCCGGTTACCGTACTAAGGAAAACAGCTGACGGAACAATACTGAAAATACTTGAAGAAGCTGATATCTCAGATTTACTGGCTGCAAACTGGCGTAAACCGGAGGTTTTTGTTGCAAAAGCACGGGATGGCAAAACAGACATCTGGGGTAATATTTATTATCCTACTAATTTTGATCCGGAGAAAACATATCCGATTATAGAATACATCTATGCAGGTCCACAGGGATCATTTGCACAGAAAAGTTTCCGTCCTTACAATTACCCGTTTTCGGGACTAGCAGAACTGGGCTTCATCATAGTTCAGATGGATGGTATGGGAACGTCGAACCGCTCGAAAGCCTTTCATGATGTGTGTTATAAAAACCTGAAGGATGCAGGTTTTCCTGACAGAATACTATGGATCAAAGCTGCAGCAGAAACACATCCGTTTATGGATACCACACGTGTTGGTATCTTCGGAGGTTCTGCAGGAGGACAGAGTTCTACCGGTGCTGTATTGTTTCATCCTGAATTCTACGATGTGGCCGTTTCATCCTGTGGCTGTCATGACAACCGCATGGACAAAATGTGGTGGAATGAGCAATGGATGGGCTATCCGATAGGGAAGGAATATGCAGAATGTTCCAATGTGGATAATGCATACCGGCTTCAGGGTGACCTAATGCTGATTGTGGGTGAGGTGGATGATAATGTGGATCCGGCATCAACCATGCAGGTGGCAGATGCTCTGATAAAGGCGAAGAAAGATTTTGAACTGGTGGTTCTTCCAGGATCAAACCATACACTAGGAGGGGATTATGGCGAACACAAACGCAGGGACTTTTTTGTGAAAACCTTGTATAACCAACTGCCGCCGAAATGGGGGAAATAATATTAACCATAAAAAGATGAAATGATGAAACGCTCAATATATTTAGTCGCATTGTTGTGTATCGTACTGTTACCTTTAGGTTCTTATGGCCAGTGTATTGTCGGGGATAAAAATATTCCGCCGGAAATAACAAAACCACCACTGGTTTTAAAGCTGGATCCGTTTTATAAAAAATACATGGGCGCCAATGGTATTCCTGTCATTTCATCGTGGAGGGTACCCGATTCGGCCCTGGTACAGGCGTGGAAGATTGTAATGTTCATGACCAATGATCTGCCTGAAGAAGTGTTGACCCAAATGCAGCATGCAGGGGCAAGAGTTGGTGTAATGGCTCGTTATGAAGGAACAACAGATATTCCTGAACATGCTGATCTGGCCAATGATACTACCTTAAACTGGGATCTCCGGGCCAGAGGTCTCGGCGGCGATATGAATTTGCCCCTAACAACATGTGCAGAGGAAAACCTGTTGTGTTATCAGATCGATAAGTATCATGCAGAAGATATCCTGATCCATGAGTTTGCGCATGCTATTCATCTGATAGGTATCGCACCAATAGATTCCACCTTCAACAATACCTTGCAGCAATATCTTGATGAAGCTGTTGCAAATGGATTGTATGCCAATACATACGCCAAAACCAATATCTATGAATACTGGGCTGAAGGAATTCAGGATTGGTTTAACGTGAATGCTGAAGTACCAAAAACTGACGGAAAGCATAACCAGGTGAATACACGGGAAGAATTAAAGCGGTACGATCCGAAATTATATAATCTCATACACAAGTATTTCTCGGAATTTGAAGGTTCTCCATCGTGCCACGGAGGACAAAATCTGTATACATTTTAATCTGGTTAAATGGATTGAGAGCCGGATAAAATTCTTCAGATAGTTATTGAAAATTGACAGAAACATTTAAATTTACAGCTTTACTGCACAGATAATTTTGTATTTTGCTGTTGTGGTATCGCTAAGGTATTATGTGACCAGAGTTAAGATGTTTAAATATGCCAGTCCAAAATGAAAATATTCAGTTGGGTCATAGCTTTTATATTCCTTTTAAATCTGAACCATCAGATATATGGTAAAGATCAATCGGTTCAATTTTATCATTTTACGAATGAGATGGGACTGCCATCGTCTTATGTAAAAAGCATTACTCAGGACAAATATGGCTTTATCTGGTTGGCAACACGTATTTCAGTCTCCCGTTTTGACGGTAAACAGTTTCAGGATTTTCCAGCTTATGGTGAAGATGGCAGAGAAGTTAAAATCTTTTGCAATAAGCTTTTTTATTATAAGGATTCCTTACTCATAGCCAGGACAAATCAGGGTAACTTTTTTGTTTTCGATAATAATCTGGAAGTATTTAAAGCATATGCTTTGCTCAATAATATTCCGGACATACAGTCGTTTAATGTTACCCGGGAAGGATTTTGGATCAGCACAACAAAAGAAATATTTCACCTGAATCCTGTCACTGGAGAAAAAAGGAATATAAATGAAATAATCCCCCAGTTTAAAACAGTCGGTGGTTACACATATTTATCATCCCTTGCTGACGAGGATCATTTGGTCGTACTGACCAATTCAAATGAATTGATTTGGTTTAGTTTTAGTTCTTCGGTATTCAAAATATGTCCGCTTCCACAGTTAAATACTTCATCTCCATTACAATTGTATTATCTTGATAAAGCTCACCGGATATGGTTTGGAGAGGAAACAAATGGTGTTTTCAGGTATGATCCTGAAAAGAACAGCTATCAGCGGTTTTCAAAGGATCAACCGGAACCTTATACAATTCCACATAATCTGGTACATTGTCTGGAAGAGGATCATCAGAATAGAATTTGGATAGGTACAGAGGCCGGGATAAGCATTTATGATGATTTACATGAAAAGAACATCATATGCAGTTATGATCCTGCAAATCCCCAGGGCCTGAATACAAATCCTATTTATGATGCATTCTGTGATAAGGATGGAAATTTGTGGTTGGGAACATATTTTGGAGGCGTTAATTTTTGGAGTGCTAAAGATAAATTTTTCAGGACATGGAATTCCGGTCTGGGTGACTGGCACCTAGGAGGAAATGTGGTAAGTTGCCTCACAGAGGATGATAAAGGCAACCTTTGGGTTGGACTGGAAGATATGGGACTTAACCGAATTGATTTACATACGGGTGCGGTAAGGCACTATACCATGAAAGACGGGCTGTCTTATAATAATTTGCACGATATTCTTTTTGTGGGTGACACAAAACTCTGGATTGCTACCTATACAGGAGGAATAAATATATTGGATACGGAATCGGGAAAAATTTCCCATCTGAATAAAAACAATATTCCGCAGATTCTTTCTGATAATATTTATGCATTTCTGAAGGTCGGTGATACAGTACTGATAGGCTCAACTTATGGTGTAACACTTTATGATACTAATAATAAAAGGTTTTTCAGGCTTAGGGATGATGTTTTACGGAACATTCAGATTGAAAGTATGACCCGGACGGGTAGTACCATATGGCTCTCTTCGGTGGAGGCTATTTACAGGTACAACCTGGAAACAAAGTCAATTCAGCTGTTCGATGAAATTCCTGAGATGAAGAACATTAATTTTGTAAAGGCAGATTCCAAAGGTCGCATCTGGATTGGCGATTCCTATCAGGGGCTGGCCTGTTATGATCTTAAATCAAACAGAATAACGAAGTTTAATACTGAAACAGGGTTTCCGGTCTCATGGATGTTCAGTCTTGAAGAGGGGAATGGCGGCTGGTTTTGGGCAAGCAGTGATAAAGGTCTTGTAAAGTTTAATCCTGAGAGTGGTATAAGTATATTATATGACAGCAATTCAGGTGTGCCTTTTAACCAGTTTAATTACAGGGCATCATTTACAGATAGTAACGGCAACATTTATTTTGGTGGCAATAGTGGGATGGTTTCGTTTAATGAAAAGAAAAATCCACAGATGGCGAAGGATAACGGTGTTGTACTGACTGGTTTTCAATTATTCAATGCACCTGTAAGACCAGGCCAGAAGTCACCGCTGAAAAAGTCGATTAATGAGACGGATAAAATAGTTCTACGCTATGATCAGAATGTTTTTACCATAGAGTATTCCGCCTTAAATTATTCACTTAGCGGTAGAAGTCAGTATGCCTATTATCTGGAAGGATTTGAGACTAACTGGAATTATGTTGGGAACCGGGACTTTGCGACGTATACCAGCCTTAGTCCGGGAACTTATACGTTTCATGTCAAGGGCTCGGGTTATAATGTGCAGGAAGTTTCAAATGATACCAGCCTGATCATCGAAGTCTTGCCGCCATACTGGCTCACAAAATGGGCTTTCATGATTTATTTCTTACTTGCACTGATATTTTCTTATATCATTTATAAAGTTGGTAAGAATCTGGCACAGTCAAAGGTTATGATTGAAATGGAACGAAGGGAAAAGGAACATGCCGATGAAATCCATAAAGTAAAACTGGAGTTTTTCACGAATATTTCCCATGAACTCAGAACCCCACTTACGCTTATTCTGGGACCAATTCGGTATATTATTGATGAGGACAGGCTAAGTCCTAATTCAAGGAGAAAACTGTTGGGCGTTGAGAAGAATGCGAAACGTCTATTTCAGCTCATCAACCAGTTACTGGAGTTCAGAAAAATAGAAAACGGTAAGGAAAAATTACAGATTATTGAAACCGATATCAGGTCTGTTGTGGATGAAATTTCGGATTCATTTAACAACATCGCAGAGTCGAAGGATATAGAGTTTGTTACAAGTCTGCCGGTAAAAAATTCCATGGTTTGGGTTGATCCCGGTAAGCTGGATAAAATTGTATTTAACCTCCTGTCAAATGCTTTTAAGTTCACTGAAGCAGGTGGACGCGTTGAATTTTCTGCCAGCATTGTAAGTTCAAAATCACGATCACGCTACGAAAATAATGTACTGATCATAAAAATTTCGGATTCCGGAAGAGGGATAAAACCAGAAATGCTGGATCGTGTTTTTGACCGGTTTTTCCAGATTGAGGAAAATCTGAGTAAAGGTTCAGGCATTGGTTTAGCCTATGTGAAAAGCCTTGTGATTTTGCATAAAGGTGAAATAAAGGTGGACAGTGAAGTTGGAAAAGGAACGTCATTTACCGTAAGTCTGCCTGCATCAAGAATAGCATACGACAAAACAGAAATACTTGATCACATTTTACAGTATGAACATGCTACGGAGAATAGCGATGCACTTTTCGACATAAAGGAGGAAAAGAAACGGATCGATTCAGATGGACTTTCCTCATTACCATTGATAATGGTGGTGGAAGATAACAGAGAAATGCTTGATTTTATGAAAGAGGTTCTGGAGCCAAACTATCAGGTTGTTACAGCACTTAATGGAATTGAAGCACTCAAAAAGATGGAAAAAATTATTCCTGATCTTATTGTAAGTGATGTAATGATGCCGGAAATGAATGGTTTTGATCTTACTGAAAAAATCAAAACAAATCTGAATACATCCCATATTCCGGTTATTCTGCTTACAGCAAAGAGTGGAGTTGAGGACCGGATTAAAGGGATGTCGACAGGGGCTGATTACTACATTGAAAAACCTTTTTATCCTGAAATTCTTGAAAAGAATATTGAGAATATAATCTCCACACGGAAAAAGCTGATTGAGCGGTTTAAAAATGATGCGTATGTACAGATCAGTGATATGGATATTTCTGAATCGGATAAGAGTTTTATGGAGAAACTGACGAATATTATCAGAAAGAATATCAGCGATTCTACTATGGATGTCAGTTATCTGGTTAAAGAAATGGGCCTGAGCCGATCTCTTCTGCACATGAAGCTGAAAGGTCTCATTAATTGTTCAACTACCGAATATATCAGGGCAGTACGTCTGAAAGAAGCGGTTAAACTGATTGCCAGTGGTAAGTGCAATATTTCAGAAGCTGCCTATGAAACAGGATTTTCAAGTCCAACCTATTTTACACGGCGTTTTAAAGAATTTTATGGGAAGCCGCCAAGGGAATATTTTGAAATGAATAATTGATATAGCAAAGGGGAAGTCGTATATATTTTATTTAAACAATGTTAAGCATTCTACGTTAACCTAAATAGAGTGGCTTCTGTCACATTTTTGGAAGACCCTGTACTCACTATTTAAGTATTCAATCTTATTAATTTTTCAGGCACATCACCTTTGGGTAGATGCATGAGATGTTGCGTATCAACTAAAAATTATATAGTATGAAGAAGTATTTCCTATTTACATTTGTTTTAACCCTTTTGTTTCTGAGTAGCTGTGAGGAGAAAACCTGCGATTGTGACAATAGTAGCAGTGAGGTTCCTGAAGCTTTACAAGGTAAATGGGTTCGTGTGGAAAGCAACAATGTTGCAAACGATGGTATGATTATAAAAGTAGTGAATGATCAGGGTATCCTGTTAAGTGCCAATGCAGCATTATCATTCAATGCCGGAGATATTAAATGGAAGGATATTGTTCCTGAAGGAGACAACATGTATTCCTACGAAGAATTGGGTAGTGATGACAATTACTACCCTGCAGAAATCTTACTGGAAAATGACAGTACTATAATGATCTCTGTAGGATCAACAGGTGCCGGAAATGAACAAAAATGGGTACGGGAAGGAACCGGGTCATCAATTGGACCTACCGAAACGGTGATTCTGGATTGTAATGCTTTTAAGTCTGATTATACCCTGAAAAACGGACCTGCAGAGATTGATTATCTCATTGATTGTGTGGCTGATGTAACAGCAGCATTAACCATAGAACCCGGAGTGGTGATTGCTTTTACCGAAAATTCCGGTCTGGGTGTTTACGATGGTGGAACACTGAATGCAGTTGGATATGCCGATAAACCTATTGTTTTTATGGGTTATAATCCAGGTAAAGGCTACTGGAGAGGCATACATCTGGAAACATCATCTGTGAACAATAAACTTGAAAATGTAATGATTTCGGATGCCGGCAGTAACTATGTATATTGTTGTAACAATCCGGCCTCCCTCTTTATTAAGGGCGGTAAAATTGCGTTAAATCATGTTACGATAACCAATGGTGCGGAAACAGGATTAGAAGCAAGCAAAGGTTCTGTTTTTTCAGAGTATTCTGATGTAACCATTACCTCTCATGATGGCTATCCTGCCGTATTTTCTCCTGATGTATTATCAGATATCGATGGGTTAGGATCTGATTATTCAGGTAATTTAACAGACTATATTTTCGTTTATGCTGACAAAATAACTTCAGAAGTCGTCTGGCAAGCTGCTAATGTACCCTATTTACTGGAAGGTAGTGTATTGGATGTTACTGATTTATTGACAATTGAAGCCGGCACAGAGATTAGGGTGGAAGAAAATGGAGGTATTGGAGTATATGACAACGGGGCTCTGAAAGTTACCGGTACAAGTGATACCCCTGTTACAATAGAAGGAAAAGAAGGCATTCCTGCTTACTGGAGAGGCATACATATGGAAACCAACAGTCTGAATAACCATCTGAGTTATTTGAACGTCTACGATGCAGGCTCTAACTATGTATACTGTTGTGTGGATCCTGCAGCGATCTATTTTAAAGACGGAAAATGTTGGGTGGATCATTTAAATGTTTCAAGTGGTTCAGTGGGTATTTATGCGGCAGATGCATTTACCTTTACAGAGTACAGCAACGTAAATGTGGAGGCAAAAGATGAGCCTTTGTTAATAGCTATAGAGCGGGCAAATGAGTTGGATACAAATTCAAAATACAGCAGTACGACAGCCACAAAGGATTATATCACTTTTATTTCCAATACTGATGTCAAAGATCCTGTGGTTATTACAAATCCTGATCAATCCATACCATACCTTGTAGATTATGTGGTGGATATAACCGCACAACTTGAAATTCAGGCAGGAGTACAAATGGTCTTTAAAGAAGATGGTGGTCTGGGCGTTTACGATGATGGCATTCTTTCAATAATAGGTTCAGAAGGTGAGAACGTGAGTTTGTATGGTATTCAGGATGTACAGGGATACTGGCGAGGAATTCATACTGAGACTAATAGTCTGAATAATATAATAAATTATGCAACTATTAGTAATGCGGGAGGAAATTACGTGTATTGTTGCAACCAGCCAACGGCAGTGCTTGTAAAATCAGGGAAACTGGAAGTTACAAACTCCATGATTGATAATAGTGGAGGATACGGCTTATATGTAAAAGGCGGTGCTCAGTTAACTCATAGCGGGAATACCTATGCCAATAATGCCGAAGGGAATTTATTTGAAGAATAAGTCATTAAAATTTGAAGTAAGAATCTTCTTACTTCTTGAACCGTCCGTTTTAAAAACGGGCGGTTTTTTTTACCTGTCTTGCAGCCCTAAAAACAGCGTAATAACAATTTGACAAAAATGCGTGTTAAAAATTTTATTTATGAGAATATTCTCAATATATTTGTAGTGAGAATATTCTCATAATAAGAATTCGTAAAATGAAAACAGTAATCACATCATCAGGAGATGAAGTCACAGCACAATTTGACAAACGTTTTGGAAGAACCGGGTGGTTTTGTTTAATCGAAGAAGGAACGGAGGATGTAAACTTTTATTTCAATAACCTGAAAGATGTATCTAATGGAGCAGGTATAAAAGCTGCTGAAAAAATGGTTGAACTTAATGTTCAGAAAGTAATATCGGGCGATTTCGGGCCAAAAGCCAGGGATTTGCTGAATACGTTTAATATTCAAATGGTTATGCTAAGCGAAGATAACTTGACCATTGGTGATATTATTAATCGGTTAAATAATAAAAATAACAGGAGGTAATTATGCCAGGATTCAATGGAACAGGACCTGAAGGAAAAGGTTCAGGCACAGGACGGGGACAAGGCAGATGTAATTCCCGTAAACAGGTATCAGAGAATGGTTCTGAGACTGAAAATTATGCAAAAGGAAGAGGGCGGAGATTTGCCCGAGGTGAAGGGCGGGCCCGATCCGGAAATGAGTCTGAAATGGGAATGGGTAGAAGACACGGAAGAAGTGGTTCTTAACAATGTTTGGTTAGATCTTGAATAATCGCATGTGTAATGCATGCGGTTATTTTAGAACAAATTATTAAAATAATAGAGGATAGTAATGAAAATAGCAATACCGGTTGATAACAAAGGAATGTTGGATACACATTTTGGACACTGCAGATATTTTACACTGCTAAAAGTCACAGATATGAAAATAGTTTCGGAGCAAATAATTCAGCCCCCGAAACATGAACCCGGAGTATTGCCGATCTGGCTTGTTGAGCAGGAGGTTACAGATGTCATTGCAGGCGGACTTGGACACAAAGCCCGTGAGATTCTGGAAAACAATGGTGTGAATGTGTGTACAGGTGCATCATTTGAACCGGCACGGATGCTAGCGGAAGCATATGTAAAGGGGACAATTCTTACAAAGGGCAATTTGTGTAATCATTAGAAGGAAGCATGAATGAGGCAAGAATGTTATAGCTGCCATATGAAAACGGTCCATCATCTTCTTGACAAATTTAAGCCGGAAGATGACGATGCCAGAATATTTACAGCCAGGGTGCACAGCATACTTAAAGCGAATGATTTACCCGATAATCCGTGTTTGGCAACCAGAATACAAAGAGCTGCAAAAGAACATTTTAAAATCAATGATTTGTATGCCCATGAAAAGTTCAGGATCAATGAAGAACTGTTGCGGGATTACAAATACTGGAAGTCGATAGTAGAAAACAGCGATGATCCGTTTTTAACTGCTGCCCGGTTATCGGTAGTCGGAAACATTATTGATTTTGGCGCACATACTGTGAAAGCGGATATCAGGGCACAGGTTCATACACTATTAACAAAAGATCTGGTGGTAAATAAGGTTCGGCAACTGAAAGAACATATCAGGCATGTGCAGTCTGTCGTTTTTCTTGGCGACAATTGTGGTGAAATTGTTTTTGATAAGTTGTTTATTGAAACATTTTATCATCCCAACGTAACGTATGTGGTCAGAGGTGAACCGGTGTTAAACGACGTAACAACAGAGGATGCTTTTCAGGTTAGGATGCAGGATGTGTGCCGGGTCATAACAAACGGATACGACGCGCCTTCAACATTGGTGCAGTATTGTTCTACCGAATTTTTGGAAATATTTAATTCTGCGGACTTAATAATATCCAAAGGTCAGGGAAACTTTGAAGGATTAATGGACAGTAATAATCCCAATATATATTTCATGCTGATCGCAAAATGTGATCCGGTAGCCCGGCTTCTGAAAGTGAAGAAAAACGATATGGTCATTACAACACTTACCCCGGCTTTAGTATGAAAATAGCAGTAGCAAGCGGAAAAGGAGGAACCGGAAAAACAACAGTGTCCGTTAATTTATTCCGGTATTTGAATAATATGGAAGGATTTGATGTACACCTTGTTGATTGTGATGTGGAGGAACCGAACGATCTGATCTTCTTCCCCGGTTCCATGAAGCAGGAAAGCACAATAGTTACACAGTTAATACCTGAAATTGATATGGTTAAATGTACGTTATGCAAAAAGTGTGTGGACTATTGCGAATTTGGTGCTGTATCTGTAATTCCCAGGGTAAAATATGCTACTATTGATGCGGGCTTATGTCATTCTTGCGGTGCATGTTTGTTGGCGTGTTCATTTGATGCACTTACTGAGAAACCGGAACCCATCGGTTCGATCACATCTTACAATGTACTGGATAATCAGGTACTGACCGAAGGTGTTTTAAAGGTTGGGTCATCCATGCAAACCATGCTTATTAAAAAGCTTAAAAAAAGTATCAGTACTGCGTCTGAAGTGATATTGTACGATGCCCCTCCCGGAACCAGTTGTCAGGTAGTTGAAACATTATCGGATGCGAATTTCATTGTACTGGTAACGGAACCAACACCTTTTGGTCTGCACGATATGCAACTTATTATTGAGCTGATAAACGAGCTGGATAAGCCATTTGGGGTTGTGATTAATAAAGCCGGTTTGGGAAATAATTCAGTGAAAGAATATTTGTCGGCGAATGCGATTGAGCTGATGGGAGAGATTCCGTTCAGTAGTTCGTATGCTGCACAATATGCGGACGGTAATTTGTTTGAAGATGTTCCATGTGAAATAGAATCCGGCTACAGTACAATCGTACATAACCTAAAACAAAAGGTATTGGTTCATGAGAGAGATTACAGTTTTAAGCGGTAAGGGAGGAACCGGAAAAACAACCATCACTGCGGCACTGGCTTCGGTTGCCAAAGGTGCTGTTTTTTGCGATAATGATGTGGATGCTGCTGACTTGCACTTACTGCTGAAACCTGAGATAAAAGAAAAGCATTTGTTTTTGCATGGCTGGAACCTGAAAATAGATGTGGATAAATGTACAGCGTGTGGTTTGTGCGTAGACCAATGTCGGTTTGATGCCATTCATACCGACAGAGAACAAAATTATTTTATAAATCAGTTGCAGTGCGAAGGGTGCCGGTTATGCGAGAAAGTCTGTACTGAATCTGCAATCTCTTCCACGTTGAACACCAATAATAACTGGTATATCTCAGACACCCGTTTTGGGACCATGGTTCATGCAAAATTATCTCCGGGCGAAGAAAATTCGGGTAAGTTGGTTACCCAGGTACGAAAAGTGGCAAAAGAGAAGGCCGTTGAGATCCGTGCAGATTTTATTCTGAATGACGGGCCTCCGGGAATAGGATGTTCGACTATTTCTTCTCTTACAGGTGCGGATTTGGCCCTCATCGTGATTGAACCCACAAAATCCGGTTATCACGATGCCCTGCGCTTAATGGGTTTGATTAGATCATTTGGGATTAAGGCTTATGCCATCATTAATAAATGCGACGTTAACCCTGAAATGACTATGATAATCAGGAATGATCTTAGTAAAACAGGTATTGAATTAATTGCCGAGGTCCCATTTAATCAGGATGTAGTGAAGGCCATGATCAATGAGAAAACCATTGTGGAATATGATCCGAAATCGGAAATATCGACAATAATAAAAAAAATATGGGAAAGGGTATCGGGTGATTTGATTGAGATGTAGTGACTAATGGAGGTAAAACTTAAACATATAGCACTGGAAGTAAGGGAATCTGATATAAATGCTTTTTATGTAGAGATTCTTGGGGGAAAGATATTGAGTGGGTTTGTAATGAAGGAAGTTGATGCAGACATCGTTTTTAACATTAAAAGAAAGGTAAAAGTTTGTTATGTATCACTTTACGAAATTGAATTCGAGCTCTTTGTAAATGAGAAGAAGGAATGTAACGGGATACAGCATATTTGCCTTGAGATGGGAGATGCAGAACACGTATATAAATCGGCACTTCAACAAAGTTACTGGTGTCATCTGAGGACTTCGGGTCAGGGCGAAGCATATTTTATAAAAGATGCAAATGGAAATATGTTTGAAATAAAAGTTTACAGGAATGAATGAGATATTGCCGGGAATTAAAAATGTATTATTAGTTGCTTCCGGGAAAGGAGGGGTAGGTAAATCAACTGTTGCAACAAATTTATCTGTTGCAATGGCAAGAGAAGGTTATAAAGTGGGTTTGCTGGATGCAGATTTGTATGGACCGTCAGTTCCGCTCATCTTCAATATGGAAGGCACAAAAGTAGTAAATTCAGGGTCTCCCGGAAAGGTAGAACCTTTTGAAAAATATGGGGTAAAAGTAATGTCTTTGGGCTTTATTGTGGATAAAGAGAGGGCTGTGATATGGAGAGGCCCAATGGCATCTAAGGTTTTAACCCAGCTTATTACAGAAACGAATTGGGGAGAACTGGATTTTTTAGTTGTGGATATGCCGCCCGGAACAGGTGATATTTCTATTACGATGGCTCAGAAACTACCCGATTCAAAAGCAATTATTGTGATAACTCCACAGCAGTTGGCTGTTTCCGATGGAAGAAAGGCAGCAAATATGTTTAAAGCCAATGGCATCGATATTTGTATTGACGGAATCATTGAAAATATGTCGTGGTTTACACCGAAGAAACATCCGGATGAAAAATATTATTTGTTCGGTAAGGGTGGAGGAGAGAAGCTGGCAAATGAATTACAGGTGCCAATGTTAGCGAAAATACCGTTGGTCGGCGATGTATGTGACTTAACGGATAAAGGGAAAACCATCTTCCTTTCTTCAGATCATTGCATTTATGAAGCTTATAGCGAGCTTGTAAGTAATATTATAAAAAAGGAAAATATTATATTATGATAACCGGAAAGATTCAACTCAGACCGCGTTACGGAGAAGTAGATCAAATGGGATATGTGTATCATGCCAATTATGTAAGCTTTTGCCACGAAGCGAGGACTGAATTGTTGAGGCAGTATGGCATTAACGACAGTGTGTTGGAAGAGAATAATGTGATGATCCCAGTGATCAACTTTCAAATAACGTATAAAAAACCTGCCCGGTATGATGAGGTTCTGACCATAACCACTACAGTCAGGAACTTTCCTGAGGTAAAGTTGCACTTTGAATTTGAGATCCAAAATAGTAAAAACGAACTGGTGTGTACTGCTGTTTCCAGTGTGGTCTTTGTAAATAAAGCCAACCGCCAGCCGGTTCGTTTGCCGCATTTTGTTAAAGACGCACTAAAGCCTGCTTTTATAGGTTAAAACAACGCATGATATAAAACTAACCATTAATGACCAAAAAGAAAATGAGTAAAAAAATTATTGTAATTGGAGGTTCGGCAGCGGGTCCTAAAGCAGCTGCAAAAGCCCGCAGAATGGATGAGTTTGCAGAAATTACCATGATCCAAAAGGCACCTGATTTGTCCATGGCCTCTTGTGGCTTCCCGTATTATGTTGGGGGCTTTTTCGACGACAGAAACAAACTTTTATGCACACCAACCGGCGTGGTTCGTGATCCGAAATTTTACTGGAATGCCAAGGGTATTGTGGCAAAAGTAAATACCGAAGTAACCGGCATCGACAGAAACAGGAAATGTGTGGAATACACAGATTTGATGACTGGTGAAAAGGATTGTCAGCAGTATGATAAGCTGGTGATAACTACCGGTGCAACTGCCAATATGCCGCCGGTTAAGGGTACTGATCTCGAAGGGATTACCACATTGCAGTCCATGATGGATGCCGATTATCTGAGAAAGATCCGTGATGAAGGAAAGGTGAAAAAGGCTGTGGTCATAGGAGGCGGCCTTATAGGTATAGAAACACTGGAAGCACTGAACCTTGCAGGAATAGAGCTTACGATGGTTGAGCTGTTACCACAGTTGCTGACTTTTTTGGATTGGAAAATGGCCAAGCTGGTGGAAAACTATCTGAAAACAAAAGCCAATGTGATCACCAAAAACGGGGTGGCTGAATTTATTGGTGAAAGCGGGAAGCTTACCGGGGTAAAACTGCAGAACGGAACAGAAATTCCCTGTGAACTGGCTGTTGTAGCTATTGGGGTCAGACCCAACGTAAAACTGGCTAAAGAAGCTGGTTTGGAAATCGGTTCACTGGGTGGCATATCTGTGAATGAATATATGCAGACCTCAGATCCGGATATTTATGCAGCAGGTGACTGTTGCGAGATAACAAATATTATTACCGGTAAAAAAGTTCTGGCACCTTACGGTGACCTTGCAAACCTTGAAGGAAGAGTGGTTGGCGAAAATGTGATATGCGGAAATACAAAGAAGTTTCCGGGTACTATTCAGACAGGTGTATGTAAGTTATTCGATTATGGTATTGGGATTACAGGCCTGTCGGAAACAAAAGCTAAAGAAGCTGGTATTGATTATGTGAAGGTAATTAATGCAAGTCCCGATAAGCCCGGTTTTATGGATGGGAAGCTTTTAGTAACTAAGCTTGTTGCAGAAAAGAAAACAGGGAAAGTACTTGGAGCTCAATGTGTAGGTCCTGGCGATGTGAGTAAACAACTTGCCATATGGGCAACAGCCATAAAGGGTAATCTGTCTGTTTATGATATGACAAATGCTGATTTCCCTTATGCCCCTCCGTTCTCATTGGCTATAGATCACAGCATTGCAACAGCGCATCTTTTAACAAATAAAATGGAAGGGATCTTTGTGGGAATATCTGCTATGGAATTGAAAGAAAAACTAGATAGGGAAGATAAGCTTTTTATTCTGGATGCCCGTGGTGCTGACGAATATGAGCAAACCCGTCTTGGAATCGGTGAAACGTTGATACCTATCGGAATGTTAAGAAAAAGACTGAATGAAATTCCTGAAGATAAAAGCACAGAAATCATAACCTATTGCAAAATTTCTTTGCGTGGCTATGAGGCTGCCGTTCTTTTAAAGGCTCATGGTTATAAAAACGTGAAGGTACTGGAGGGCGGAATTATGGCCTGGCCCTACAGCAAAGAAAAATAGTTGTTCTATCTCTCCTACCTAAAAAGCCATCTGTCTCAATCCAGGTGGCTTTTTTAATTAACCAGGCGTTAATTTTTATTCTTCTTTCTCAGGTTTATCCCATTTTAGTTCATTCAGCATATCAATGGTTTGTTTCCTGACTACCTCAAAACTATCTTTATTGGCTTCCAGAATGGGTTTTACTGGTGGTGCTTTTACTTTCAGCGGATTCATCAGTTTCCCGTTTTTAATCACACGAAAATCGAGGTGAGGTCCACTGGCCAGTCCGGTCATTCCAACATAACCAATTACCTGACCCTGTTTGACACGTGTACCTACATACATCCCGTTGGCAAACTTTTTTAGGTGCATATATACGGTTGTGTATACCGAATTATGTTTTACATAAAGGTAATTGCCGCCACCGTTTTTCTGGTATCCACGTTTAGTAATAGTTCCGTCACCAATGGTAAGAACCGGTGTTCCTGTTGGAGCTGCATAATCTATGCCCTGGTGTGCACGGTAATATTTTAGAACCGGATGCCAGCGCCGTAACGAGTATCCTGAACTAATACGTGAAAAATATTTAAGCGGTGCTTTTAAAAAGGCTTTCCTCAGACTGTTTCCATCTTCATCATAAAAACTGACTGTGCTATCCTGTTCAAATGGAATAGCTAAGAAATGATCTCCACGGTTTACAAATTCTGCTGCAATGATCTTCGATATCCCGAGCGAGGTGGAATCCACATAATCCTCGTCATATATCACCCGAAACTTGTCCCCTTTTTCGATGCCAAAGAAATCTATGGTCCAGGCATAGATATCCGAAAGTTCCACTGCCAGCATTGGATTATAACCGTTATCCACCATCGTATTCCAAAGGGATGTATTTACTACTCCGGTAGCTGTTTTTCGTTCTGTAATTATCGGTTTTTGTCCGGTATAAATCTGAACCCCATCCCTGAAATCGTAAACCACATAATCTGATTCAGTCTTTTCATATACGAAATAGGCAATCTGCGGAACTGAGTCAAGCGTTTGAAATACTGTATATCTATTTCCGACCTTAATTTTCCTAACATCAAACACGTCGCGGTAACTGCGGGCCAGTTTATCAATGGTTTGATAGCTTACACCATAGCCACTGAGGATATTACTCAGAAACTGATTGCGTTTAACACGATTATGGGTCACAATAAAAGAATCTACAGGCAGACCGTATTCACGGTTGATCACAACCGGAATCGTGTCTTCAGGAACCACATCCGAAGATTCAGCTTGTTTATTCGTGTTTTTACATGAAAAAAGAAGAAAAAAAGTAAAAAGTATTAGGATGTATTGTTTCATAATTCAGTTCAAAAAATTACGCTCCGTGATCCGTCTTCGTTGACCTGTACAGTTACTGCAAGTGTATTTTCAGGTAAAATAGGTTCCACCAGTTCCGGCCATTCTATAAAGCAAAGGTTTCCACTGTAAAAATAATCTTCGTACCCAAAGTCATAAGCTTCCTCAAGGTTTTTAATGCGATAAAAATCAAAATGGAAGATATGGGAACCGTTATCTGTTTCATAATCATTTACAATGGCAAACGTTGGACTGTTTACCTGATCCACAACATGCAGCTGCCTGCAAAGCGCTTTTATAAAAGTTGTTTTCCCGGCACCCATTTTACCATAAAATGCCAGAACATGGTTGCTACCGATAGAGTTTACAAATTCTCCGGCAACACGGTCAATATCTTTTAGGGAATCAATTTTCAGCTCCATAAATTATTTCTTTGGACTCATAACCACAAACGGAACAATCATCTCTTCCATGGATATTCCGCCATGCTGAAACGTATCGCGGTAATAATTCACGTAATGATTGTAATTGTTGGGGTAGGCAAAAAAATCGTTGTAATAGGCAAAAATATATTTTGAGCTCACATTAATGGATGGCAATGAGATTTGATCCGGACGATTGATGTCGAACACCTCCTTGCGGTCATACCCCAGGTTTTTACCAACCTTATAACGAAGATTGGTGTTGGTATTGCGATCACCAACCACCTTAATCGGGTTTTTCACACGGATGGTTCCATGGTCTGTTGTCACAATCACTTTGCAGTTCTTTTCTGCCAGTGTCTTGAAAATTTCAATGGTAGAGGAGTGCTTGAACCAGGAAATCGCCAGTGAGCGATAGGCCGCTTCATCAGAAGCCAGTTCGCGTATAGTTTTGGATTCAGTTCGGGAATGCGACAGCATATCCACAAAGTTGAGTACAATTGTATTGATATCGTTATGTAAAAGATTAGGGATCTGCTCCACCAGCTTTCCTCCGGCGGCGGTATCAAAAATCTTGTTGTACGAATGTGTATATTTCTTTCTGAACCGTTCTATCTGTGTGCCCAGTAACTCATCTTCATAATTATTCTTGCTTTCTTCTTCGTCCTCGTCCACCCAGTAATCCGGAAACATCTTTTTGATCTGTTCCGGCATCAGACCGGAGAAAATGGCATTTCGTGCATACTGCGTGGCAGTAGGCAGAATACTGTAGTAAAGTTCTTCTGAATCGAAGGAGTAGTACTCACTGAGAATGGTCTTGATGTCTCTCCACTGGTCGTAACGCAGATTGTCAATTACAATCAGAAATACTTTTTCACCTTTATCGAGCAGCGGAAAAATTCGTTCTTTAAACAGGTCAGGACTCATCATCGGTTTATCTTCAGGCCTGTTGGTAAACCACGAAACATAGTTTTTACTGATGAATTTACAAAATGAATGATTGGCTTCGTTTTGCTGCATCTGTAGTACCTCCTTCATCGGGTTATTGGTGCCGTCAAGTTCCAGGTCCCAGAATACCAGTTTTTCATACACTTTCATCCAGTCTTCCCAGTCCATGGAATCGTTAATTTCCAGGCTCAGTTGAGTAAAAGTGGACTGGTAATCAGACGTTACCTTGCGGCTCCGTATTTCGCGCGACTGCACATTCTTTTTAATGGAAAGGAGCATCTGGTTTGGATTTACCGGCTTAATCAGATAGTCGGCAATATTACCACCAATGGCTTCATCCATAATATTTTCTTCCTCGCTCTTGGTCACCATCACTACAGGGACACCCGGATCAATATTTTTTATAGTTTCCAGTGCTTCCAGTCCGGTCATTCCCGGCATATTTTCATCCAGAAAGATGATGTCGAAGCTTTGTTTTTTACACGCTTCAATGGCTTCATCGCCACTCAGAACGGTTACAACTTCGTAGTTTCTGCCCTGAAGAAACATCACATGGGGTTTAAGCAGGTCCATTTCATCATCAGCCCACAAAATTTTTATATCATCCATAGTACTCCTTTTGTTTTAGTGCGTTCAGTTATTTAACGCTTTTCCGGGCGGTTCATTATCCGGATCATCCTTTTTAAAAGGATCCTGAATGGTTCCTTCCTTTGGTTTTATGAATCTGTCATAAAACCGTTTATATTCTTTCAGGTCCCTGGTGGTTACCAATGCCCTGAAGTTACGGTCCGAAATAACCATACGTTCATACGGGATGGCACTCAGGATCTCGTATAATGACTGATCCAGGATAAATGTACGCTGATACCACAAACTTTCGTCCAGACCATTGAACCCGTTAATGATAAGTATGGTGGTATCCTGGTTATAGTCGAGCCACGACAGATCAAAATCCTTGATCAGGAACTTGGTAAAGTTGAACCGGGCGACTTCGTACAGGAACTGGTTTTCATTTACCCTACCCGAAGGGATGAGCATTACAAAGTAGTAAAGCGCATCTTCGTCATATGTATATAACGAACGTTCGCCGGTTTCGTTTAATACCCCAGTGGTATCCACGAATGCTTCCATGCCAAGTTCCTCCAGAAGTGCATCGCGTTTTTTCAGCAACGATCCGGGAGTAGCGCCGGTACCCGACAGTTTTTTACCTGCATCAAGCTGAGCCAGAATATTTTTAGCCTGTTCCGATACACGTTCATCAGGGTACTGAGTGCGAAGTTCCGTAAGCTGTTTGCGGAATACTTCTGCAGAATCCTGATTCGATCCTGTGATGAGTGCATTCAGGAACATAAAGTTCGGCTTCAGTTCCGTATCCGGATATTTCTCAATAATCTGACGGTAGTTATAAGTTACTGCATTGAAATCTCCGTCCATGTAGGCTTTGTAAGAGGCCTCATATAAAGAGTCCTGTTCCTGTTTCGCCAGTTCCAGTTTCTTCATGTAATCCGGGTCAGACAAAATGGTTGCATACCGGCTGTTCGGGAATTCATCAATAATTTTTTGCTTATAGACTTCTGCCTGCGCAACGTCATCTTTCTTCTCATAACACTGGTAGAGCCCGAAATAGGCATCCAGTATCTTCTCGTGTTTCGGGAACCTGCTGATCAACTGGTTGTAGTAGTCAATAGCCTTGTCATAATCGTTCAGGTTGACCCGGAAAACTTCGCCCAAGCCGAACAGGGCCATAGCTATTTTATTGTTTGACGCTTTTATTTCCTGTTCAGATGACGGAATATTCTGTAGGTAGAACTCCCGGGTTTTGTTATCCATAACCTGTGCAGTATCTTCCTCTGTATCCTGATCCTGTGCAATATTCCCAAAACCAGTGTCCATTTTTACACTTCTTCGCCAGTTATCCTCAAGCTTACGGTTGCCCCATATTCGCTGGAATTCTTCGCGTCCTCTTTGTACAAGCTGTGGATTATAAAAGTACCAGTCGCTCTGACCCGGAAGATTCAGAATGGATTCACCTTTTGCGGCAGCTTCAGCGGCCCGTTTCTCATCTTCTTTAACTTTTTCAATAATGCCGTCTATCAATACATTTTGTTGTTGTGGTGTTAAAGAGGCCACCATCTGCATACTGTCCTGGTATTCTATCACCTCGAAATATTCTGCCATCTGGTTCAAAACATTGGCCAGGTTACGGATATTCCGTACACCCGGATATTCATCGCCAAAAGCTGTTGCCGCACCGGCGTAATGAGGCTGTGCCAAACGGTATTCGCCACGATCGAAATAAATATTGGCCAGCGTAAGTTGCGATAATCCTTTCTGTACATTATTCTTCGTGCTGTTTTCAACAGACAGCTCATAATTTTCTATTGCGGCTTCCACGTTATTCTGAGAAAGTTCAAGGTTAGCAATTGCATAGTAGATCTGATCGAGGTATTCCTGATTTTTTTCATCCTTGATCATCTTACGCAATTCCTTCTTAATGCCTTCTGCATTGCCTTTCCCCTGAAATACTTCAGTCAGGCGTATTCTTGCATTGAACTCCATTTCGTATGGAGGACTCATTTTCAGCACCTGGTTGTAAGTTGCCACAGCATTTTCGAAGTTTTCAGATTTCTGATATAACTGCGCCAGAATGTACAAGTAACGACGTTTTATTTTTTTATCTTTTTGTTCTGCGATGGCCTCTTTCAGGTAAGGAATTGCATCCTTATACTGTTCCCGTTTTAAAGCCAGATCGGCAGAAATTGCTGCAAACTCTCCTGTCAGACGGATTGGAAAATTATCGTCGTTGGCTTTCTTCAGTATATCTTCAGCTTCGTAGTACCATCCCATTTCTGTATAGGCACGTGCCATCCATAACTCTGCTTCGTACCTGACTTCCTGAGTTGAGAAATGGCGACGGATGTAATTGAAAATGCCTATGGATTCAAGAAATTCACCTTTATAAAAGTGCGCTTTCCCCATCAGCATATAAGCTTCTTTAACCATGCTGTTGAATTCCTCCTGGCGGAACCACTCCACATATGCCTTATCGTTTGACCGTGTTGATTTGAACTTTGGTTTGCTCCTGATAGAATGCTTTTTGATGAGTTTTTTTGCTTTTTCAATGGCATAATCCATTTCCTTATCCGATTTTCCAAGGTTGCTGTGCACACTGTATGGAAAAAGCGGAAGGATTTGTGAATAATCATCCTGAAGACCATCTTCTATACGTTTTACACCTTTTTGAAATGCCTCATTTCCGTTAAAGAATACATTGTAACGTGAGGTCATTTCATGGTATGTACGCGAAAGCCTTGTATTACGAGAGGTCGAACACCCGGCAACAATCAAAATTAACGCCAGAAGAAAGTATATGTGGGTTTTAAAATTACGGTTCAAAATTGATGAATGTTAACGATTTACTTACATAATAACACAATAACTGCAAATTTATTTTTTTTAGGCGATTGATTTATGCAGATGAGTGCTTTTTTATGAAAAGTTACAGGATTAATTACGATTGAATAAAAATAAAAAATCATTTTAATTTTTATGTTACGTCCCTGACCGAACTTCAATTTTTAGATTATTAGATTTTTCACCAGTATAAATTCTCTCCGTGACTGTCCCGTGGAGACAAGATGCTATTAAGGAGGAACTTATCCATAGTTATTAAAGGTTAAATCCGATTTGCGATTTTTTTGTCACGAATTGTTCTGATTTGAATGATGTTTGACTTTAAAATCTTTTCCACAGTTAAAGCAGTGGTATTTATGTCTGATGGGAGGAAAAGGCACCATGGTAATAAGTGAAAAAAACAGGTATGGGATATCCCATTTATAATCGATGGCATCATCAAAACGGACATTCGTTGATGCGCAGTGCGGGCAACTTACGATACCAAAATCCTTCTTTTGATGTGTAAAATTCTCAACATCTTCCTTTTCAAGGTAATATTCCGTGGGATTGGGTCTTAGATTTTTCAGTACGTCAAAATTAAAGTCGGTCAGTTCATGGATGAGTTCACCAATCGATGGAGTCTTATCTCTTTGCGAGAGTTTTAGGAACTGCTTTTCTGCAGTGATAAGATCTTCCAGTTCTTTGGTACTTATCAGTTTTTTCTCAATTTTTTCGGGTTGATCCAGAAGTTCGGGATCATGGCGTAAAATGGATTTTATGTGCAATATCTCATCCTCCTTTTCCATGGCGCCGTTAACAGCATCTTCCATGGCATAGCTTCCGGCATCATCCACCAGGTTCACATCCTGAATAGCCTGTAATACCTGCTTCGCTTTATCGTACTGATCTTCGGGAACCATGAGCTTAACCCCGCCAATGGCAACGGACCGGAATGGATGCACCCAAACCAGATTTTCATCAAAAATATAACACTCAATACCTTCCGATTCAAGCCTGCCTTTCAAAATATGGCATTCAATGGGCATATTGGATATGTGAATGGTTTTGAGGTTCATAAATATCTTTTTAAAACAGACAAACGGACTTTTCCTTACTAAGATATAAAAAAATCAGCCATTATTCCTTTTTAATATCACCATGCCCTTTATGAACAATGTTAAAAAGTGAATCCTGAACCACGTAATACATTCGGTAATATCCGTTTTTATAGGATCTAAAATCAAACCCCAACAAATTAGCAGTACTTCTATGTGACATTTTTATGTTGTACATTTCATCCACTATAACGATGTTCAGAATCATATTCTTATTGGGATAAGACAGATTCCCATGATCAGATAACGGGTTTGGATAGAATGAGATGTGACCTGTAATGCTTTGATACTCCTGATTGTCAGGTTCAGTGAATTTAGCTACTTTCTTAAAGTCAAGGGTATCAAACAGGTTTTTCTCTTTTTGTGAAAAATCGTCATTTAGCTGCCAATCTCTGCTATCATTTATGCTGGTAAAATCAGAATCGGTTTCGCAGGAAACAGACAGCAACAAAAGTATTGCAGTACTTAATAAAACGAATGTATTGAGTTTAAGTCTGGGCATGGTGATTTTTATTATGGTTTTTAGGGCATTACTACTTGTAAACTTATCACTTCTAACTTGCGAAGAATGGTTTCGTGGTAGTAAAATATTATTCCGTTTTATAAAGACGACCTGTCCTCCTTTGTTGGGACAGGTCGTGTTATCAGAAATGGTTATAAAATTGAATATCTTTTAAAAATGTCCTGTCTACTCTTTAGCAAAAACGTAAGTTTCTTCTGATTCGCCATACGACGATGATGCTTTGACGTTGATCTGTAAATTCGAATCCACCAGTTGGTATGTTTCCACAAGTGTCAGTTCATTACCATCCTGCATCGGTATTTTTGTTGTTACAATCAACGTTTTTGAATCATCTGACCATACTGCTGTTGATTTCTTTTCACTATCACGAAAGCCTTTGTTAATGCATTCCTTTCCATCAAGCGTAAGCTTATCAGTAAATGTAAAATCCTGATCACGAAATGTAGAATGTTTTTCAATCGTTAATGTATTCTTATCCTGAGTCAGAATAAGCTGATTGGGTGCCATGCTAAACTGTTCATTCAAAGTGCTTTTTGATTTGTCAATATTCCAGGTTCCTGAAAAATCTGCGTTTTTAGCAAACGATGCACTGGACAGAGCCAAAACAAATAATAGAAGTGTTAGGTGTTTCATAATTATTGATTTATAAGTTTATAATTAGTGCAATCTAAGAAAATAAATCCAAATATTTTATGACTGTTTACTGGCGTTTCGTTTTTTAGAATGCTTATTCTTAGTACAATCAATATTTACACTAATCCTTTATACAACGAACAGACACTCCCCCCATAGACTTATTGCCACCACCGGAGTTTATAACACCATTTTCAGCATTAATATCCACTTTAATTGCATGAGTATCAGAAGATGAGGTTGAACTCCACCAATGTCCCTTAAAACCCAGATGGTAGAAGTTACCATCAACAGCGCGATATCCACCGGGCAGGGCCGTGAATTTACTTTCATTGGTGGCATCAGTGTTTGCAGTTGTCCAGTGAATATTTCCGGTTTCTTTTAGTTTGCTTCCAGCTATTGTATCTCCTCCCAGTGCTTCAAACAATGTTATCCACTCACCCTCTGATGGAACATGCCAACCAAAGGGACACAGTTTTCCTGTATTCACAGTATGCCAATTATATAAAGCACCATATAGTTTGGCATTTGCAGTGCTGTCATTATCATACCAACAGTAGGCAGGTGAATTCAGGTACGTCCATTCTGTTCCGTCTGTAACAAGTTCAATTTGTTCACCGTCGTTATATCTTGTCACTCTCAGATTTTCTTTCATCCATATTTGTTTGCCTATTATTACCATATTGTAAATGTTGCTGTCAATATCCGTTACAGTATAAAGTCCTAAACTAATTAGTATATTTTCCATCGCCTCAACTTTATTTTCTAATGCATTATCCCCGGTTATTCTTTCAGCAGTTTTTGCATGCAAAGCATAGGGTACGCTTAATAGCTGGTTTGTACCTGTAATGGTATAATCAGTTCCTCCTGTGGGGTCAGCTTCGGTTAAAATAAAATATGGTCCTTGTGCCCAATCTATATTTATAAAATCACCACTCACTACCATACCGGTACCTATTTCGATACTTACCAAACCATTTGCATTGGTTGTTGGCGTTTGAGTTTCAATATATACAGCAGTACCATCGGGAGACTCCTGTATGATGCTTATTTGCATCCCAACAGGTTGGTTTGGTAACAAATTGTTATTTGCATCCCGGATTACTGCCTGATAGCTCATCTTTTCGGGTGACTGAGCAAACACACTTACCGTAAATACGATGGCTGTCAAAATGATTAATACTCTTTTCATTACGTTTTGGTCTTAATTTTTTGTTATTTTAAATGTCTTCACTTCCTGTTGCCCCTGAAATACCTTTACTAAATAAATAGCAGGAACAAGTTTGCTTACATCAATGCTTGTTTGTGTGTTGGTGATCTTTTCATTTAATAAAAGTTTCCCACTTATATCATAGAGTTGAAAGTGCATGTTTGAAAGCTTAAAGTCTTTAACATCCAGTGTTAAATGGTTAATTGCAGGAATTGGATAAGCTGAAATTGTAAGGTTTATGCTTTGAGCTTCTTTTAATTCCGTTACGACCATAATTTTATATGGCTGTTGTACACCTTCTGCCATTGAACCATTTGTTCCTGCATGGGTATGGCATGTAAGCTGTCCTATGGAATAGCTTGCAGATCCTCCACTCCCGGTTGCCATACCTCCGGCAGTATTAACGTTTTCCTGAGCTTGAATGGGCTTAACATACATACATAAAAAGAACAGGATTGTTAAACTTAATTTTAGCTTTAACATTTGTCAGCATTTTAAATTTATCCCTATTATTCATTCCGCATGGTTACGATATCCCGAATAAAAGTACACATATCTAATTACAGGAATGTAAACAGGTTGTTTTACAGTTCGCTTTAGTAAAAATAAAAGTAGTTATTTAGCTACTTAAAAACAAGAACAGGATAAACATTTTATCTGTCTGTATGTGTTTTTGCACTGAATTGACATGTATTCATCTCGTTCAGAATATCATGTTAATAGGCTGCTAAGCCTTTGATCTTAATTTTAAAGTTGCTCCCGTTTTTTTCCAGTAACAGTTCAGAACTTTCGGGATTATACTGATACCTGTCGGCTCCTGAAACAGATTTGGGGTCATCAAAGCACATCAGCTTCAGCTGAAAATTGTATGCATCCGGTGAATTTATTTCTAATGTCCCTTTTATTGCATTCATCGTAACCCGGATATCCGTGTAATCAACGCCTTGTCCGCTCGGTTTGTGAAAAACATATTCTGATTTACCATCCGGATAGATCAGGAGTTCAATACTGTTTTTATCACTGTTTGCGACAGGTATAATAGACCCGGCCCTCATAAAAACAGGATATTTTTCTATGGGATAATATTTTGTAATTGTATCTGAAGATGAAAATACTTCCTTGCTGTCCCAGTAATTAATCCATTGGTGCTCATCCGGGAACACAATACTGACGGTATCATTTTCGGTTGTGATGGGTTTTACGAAAATGGCATCCCCAAGCATATGAGTATTGTTCTCATTGGAGCACTCCTTTATGATGGAGTGGCCTTTCAGATGTCCTTCTACAGATGTACTGAACAGATAGGGCACAAGTTTCCGGTGCAGGTTTACGTAGTCCCTGTAAATAGTTATGGTTTTTTCGCTGTAATTCCATGGTAAATGATGTCCCAGGGCACCATCCCGGCCACCATTCACCATGGCAGGTACCATGCTCGCCAGTTGAGCATAGCGAATGAAGGATTTATTATCGGATGGCTTGCCCCAGTATCCACCTATTTCACATGCAGGGGCTCCATATCCTTTTTGAGCTGACAGGTAGATGAAATTTAGCTGGTTGAGCAGGCCCTTAAAATCTCCGGTGAAGTCACCCGTCCACTGGCAGTGAGAGTAGTTTTGAGGTGCCATATCAAGATACCGATTTCTAACATGCACATGTCCGTACGTGTAACATAAAAAATCGGGGTTTATGGACCGGGCATATTCAAATGCATCCTGGTAATGATAATATTTAAATTCTTTATTTGATAAATTGCCGATGGAAGTTGATACATTTTCGTCTAACCATTCGGCGCTGACATCTACTTTCCAGCCATCAATGCCTTGTTTTAAGATCTTATCCACCTGTTTGTGCCACCAGGCTTTTGCTTCAGGATTGGTAAAATCAATGTGTGCGCCCTTTCCTTTATGCCAACTGTGCAGGCTTCCATTATTAACCGTATATCCCATGTTTACAGCTGGTTCATATAGAGGGGACTGGTTTAAAGGAACCTCCCGTGACTCCTTGTTCACAAATCCGGTATACCATAAAATCAGTTTTATATTTTTGCTGTGCAGGTGATTAAGCATATTTTCAAAATCAGGATAAAGGGCGGTATCTGATTCAAAATTATTATAGGCAGATGACCACGGGCTGTCCAGAATGACAGCATCTACAGGAATATTGTACCTGGAGTAGCCATCGATGAGGTACCTGACAGTATTTGAGGTATGCAACTGATCTTCCCATATCCAGTGACCAAATCCCCAGTAGGGTGTAATTGCGGGTTTGGGAGTTTCCTGTGCTCTTATTTGAGAGGAAAGAGTCAGAATAATCAGAATGATTTTTATCGTTTTCATTTGGTTCTGTTTTTATGCTATGATCCGCTTTTAATTGGATAATTCTGTTGAGTATTCAAGTTTTTTATAAACCAATCCCTCTTTCAATATTTTCAGACAGTTTTCTTAAGAACCGGGCCATTTGTGCACCATCTATAACATCGTGATCTAGTAAAACGGTCATTTGAAGCATTTCCCTGATCACTATTTTGTCATCCACAACAACCGGTTTTTTGGAAATATTACTGATCCCGAAGCATACCGGGTGTACAGATAACGGAATAAACCATGTATTTCCTTTACCGGTAATGCCAACAGACGTAAAGGCGATATTTCCCATTTTACTGAAGGCAAGGCGGGGATGTCTTACGAGGTAACGCCAGAAATATCTCCTGATAAATCCGGGTAACACATAATAGATTTGTTCCAGTCTGTTAGTTCTTTTTTGCAGAACAACGTCTTTATCAGCCAATTGCTGATCTCTTGCCTCGTTTATTTGTTGCGTTATCGATTCAATGCTGCGCTCATGTGCCTTTTCGATGATGACCGGTATCGGAATTCGTTGTCCGTTTAATACCTTTTCTACAGCAAGTGAAACATTTATATCATTGAAAACCACAATTTTTCGTTTTCCCTTAAGATAGGCTGTGGCATTTTCGTAATCCTTCACAGTGATACTAATGACTTTAATCAGCCATGCAGTGAATGAAATTCTCCGTGTCTTCTTACACGCTTTAATTTTTTCCCTGCTTTCAGACACGTCAATTTCAATCAGTGCCGTAACATGATGTTTCTGACGACCAATGGCACACACATCATTTGTGGCAATTCTTGACTTCGGGAATGTACGGATTTTATATGCATCCATTCACATGCTGTTTAAGCGTACTGTACCAGGTATTAAATGTTATCGTTCATGCCTTGTAGGTTAAATGACTTACCCGGCAGGCAGGCCCGGCCGCCGGAACATACCGGCTGAACCAGTCCGCTTTTCTTGCCAGTCAAACGCTGTCATTCTGCCTTGATCCAGACCATGGATCTTGCATGTTCCGGATGATCACCGTCAGGTATTCTGTTATTCCTGGCGTAGTAAGGTATGGCAACAAGAGGAGAGCCATCATTCCATTTACCTTCCAGGGTCACTATGCCACCCAGAAGATCGTCTCTCCAGACCGGCGTCAGAGGATCATTACTTATGTTCTTATCGATATTCTCCTGATCCGCTTCTTCCACATTGTAAATTAACGGACCATATCTTAAGGCAATCCGGCCCGTATCTGCAAGAATTTTCTCATCTGCAGCTATGCGCTGAACTTCCATCGGAAGGGAGAAACTAACGTTGTCGCCTTTTTCCCACTCCCTTTTAATCACTGCATATCCGTTTTCAATTTCGGGAGTAATCTCAACACCGTTCAGGGTAAGCATTTCAATCCCCTGCACTTCCGGGTCAGAGCTATACAGAACACTGGTATGCCTGTCCGGAACCCTTACATAGAGTGCAAATTCTTTCTTCTCTTCAGGATTAACTGTAACAGACACATCTCCATTCCATGGGTAGTCTGTTTTCTGGATCATTTGCACATCCGTTCCTGCAACGTTTTCAACTTTTATACTGCTTCCAATATACAGGTTTACATAAATCGCATCCGGACTTTTTACATAGGTCCAGGTCGGAATCATTAACAGTGTCCTTGGGATATTGCCGACACAACACGGACAAACATGCCATGGATATCGCTTATAATTTGAAACCAACGGATTTGTGTAGTAAAAGTTTTCACCTTCCATGTCGAGTGAACCCAGCAGGGCATTATACATGGTTTCTTCATAAAGGTCTGCATATTTTGCATCGTGGTATGCCAGGTTCATCTTATACTGGAAGAAGATAAGCCCGCAACTTGAACAAGACTCACAATAAGCAGAATTGCGTAGCGAATAATTGGGGCCAAACCCTTCAGAGGTTTCACCACTGCCAACACCTCCGGTGACATAGTATTTTTTGTTCACCATATTATCCCACAAGGACATCACGGCACTCTGGTAATCTATATCACCGGTTTCTGCTGCCACATCCGCCATTCCCGAATAGTTATATACTGCCCTTACGGCATGGCCTACCGCTTCATACTGCTGTGTTACAGGAAGATGGCTCTGGTCGTATTCGTTTCCTCCCTCGCGGCTGTCTAGCAAAAATTTGGCTAGTTTAATATAGTCGTCACCACGACCATTTCCTTCCATATCGTTGACGAAACGGCCGAAGCGTACCAATGCCTGCTCCATTTCCTGGTGACCATCAAACCATTCCTTTTTATCCTGTCCGATATTGTCCACCCAGCAGTCTGCCAGTTTTTTTGCTGCGTCATACAGCCGTTTATCTGTTCCCTCGGTCAGGGTATAGTGATTGATGGCAGACTCAATAAAATAGCCCGCAACATATCCCTCATGAGTACCACGTTGAGCAGGAGACCATCTTTCTTTCCATCTTGTTGTATCCCGCAGGGTAAAAGCAGTCTGAAGATATCCGTCCGGCTCCTGCGCTGCAAGCACGATCGGGATCCATTTCTCCAGTGTTTTTTTCATATGCTCCTGTGATGCCATAATTTCTTTGTCACCTTTGGGATCAACCATCAGTGCAATACACATCGACTCGATGGTCTGGTGTACCCATGCATTCGAAAATACGTATCCAAGATGTGGTCCGTGCGGTTCGCCGCGAAGTGCTTTTGCAGCCTCAATAAAATTATCCAGTCCGCCCTGTCCCTGTTCCAGGTTTGTACTTTCAATCATCCTGATGCAATGCGGTATCCAATTCACAATAATGGATTTTGCTTTGGAATCCCACATCGGATTATCGATGCTGTATTTTTTCGTGTAAACCACATCCAGCCTGTCCTTTGGTGGAAGATCATGCACCCTTACAATAATATCTGATGATCCGTGTGATTTGCCGTCTGTTGCTGTTAATGAAAGCACATATTCACCCTGCTTTGAAAAGCTCGCTGTTCCTTTAATGGAATCCGGATCACTAAAAGATACCTTACCCGGACCACTTACCTTCTTCCATTTCAGCTTGTCCAGTGCATCAACTACTTTAACATCGCCAGATAACCAGGTTTTACCGCCGATCATTACATCACGGTCTTCACCTGCATTCACAATAGGTGGATAGGTTGGTGCATCACTGCTGGCATAAACCTTCCACTCTATAACATTCATCGGAAGGAAAAAGGAAGAATCCACTTCAATCCGTAGTTTTGTTGTCTCTACGGAGTCAAAGGTTGTTTTATTATATATTCCTGCTTCCAGGCCCAAACCCTTGGCATTGGGGACATGAATGAAATCCGATCCGTTCCAGTAGGTAATGCGGTACGATTCAGGCAATGGAATAACCTTATAATAATCCCAAAGAAATAAATCCACTGCAGATGTCTTTACCGGGTGATCCCAGCTGTATTCAATCCATTGTGGTGTTGCTGGCATTCGTCTTCTGTTACTCTGTCTGGGTCTCCATCTGGTGGAATCTGTGGGTGTACGCCCGTCATTTAATCCCCAAAGCCGGGACATATAGCGAAATGAACCGCTGGCATTGGCAATATTTGCCAGATTCCTTGGCCCATCAGAATTTGTTGTTTCAGAACAGGATACTGAAATTATCAGAATGAGGCATAATGCAGGTAGCAGTTTAAAATGTGCTTTGTTAAAGTGTTTCATTTTGGTAAGTATTAGTTTAATATATTCCGGAGGGTTTACCCCAATAAGTTTGGCATTATATCCTGCACCGGCTCAGTTTTCTCAATTCATGGATATAATTATTCACGTTTTGCATTCCCTCCACATCCTTTCACACAAACAAATATCTGTTCATCCATTAGTTATACGGATAAAACTGAAAACTGTAAGCTAAGATCTTATGACGCTTCATGAGCCTGAAACACCCTGAAAAGTATATACCGGTATAATCAACTTTATAGCCTTATTTGGGAATAACAATCTGTTGTTGTAATATACAGCAATGCATACAGTGGGGTGATAATTAAGTTAATAGTGCCACTAAAAGTAGCGAATTAAATCATTAAAAGCAAGAGAGATAAACAATTATGAAATACGAATTTCTGTTGTCCGGTAAATACACAAAATGTAGGGTTAAAACCCTTTTATTTTTTCTCACCAATTCTTTCGCCCACTTTAACAGTCGTTTCGTATCCCTTCACTGTATTTTTCAATAAATCCTCATCAATGTGGATTTTATTTTTTTCAAACAGTAGTACGATCGTAGAACCTCCAAATTTAAAGTAGCCTTTCTCTTCCCCTTTTTTTACATCATTTCCGGTATACGTTTGTATAATGCTTCCTACCATTGTGGCACCAACTTCGGCCATGATAACATCACCAAACAGCGGATTTGAAATAATTGTATATTCCCGCTTATTTAAAAAGAAGATGTTAACCATTTTACGCAATGCAAGGGGATTGACGGAATAATAGTCCCCATCAATCTTTTTGCCCGGAGATAAATTTCCACTGACCGGAAAATGAAAACGATGGTAATCCACCGGGGCCAGCCGGATAATAAGCAGAGAACCATCGTGGTACTTTTGTGCAAGATCCGGATCATCCAGAAAGGAAGATACATCAAAGCGAAATCCTTTTATAATAAAATCGGAATTGTTTATATCGGCATAAGTCATAATTTTTCCGTCGGCAGGCGATACAACAGTATTGAAAGCGGTATCAATTGGTCTTGCATTTTCTTTAAGTTTTCGGGTAAAAAAATCGTTAAAACTTTGGAACTTTTGTTCCTGAGCAATGCTCATATTAATATCAAATTCTTCAATAAACGGCTGTATCTTTTTTGCGGAAGAAGGGCGATCCATCATTTTACCATAGACCGATGAAACCAGCTTTCTTTTCACCAAAGCCCATAACGTTGCTTCTCCTACCGGATTGTAGTACAACCATACCAACCATTTTTCTCCGGCTACCTTTTCTGTTTTTATGTGCCCGGTTTCTCTTTCATAATAGTGAATGGGATCCTGAGGCTTAAGCGGATAAAAGGCTATGCTGATAAGGATTGCAAGCAACAGAAAAAGGATGCCCCACCTCTTTTTAGTCTTTGTTATTTTCATGTTTGCTTTGTTTGCCACGAGAAGCAAAGATAATTCAATGCGTTATTAAACGCTACAATAAATAATCAGTTACTCTTTTCCCGGATTCTGTTGCGTCGAATTTAAATTGTTGCTAATGGATAAGTATATGAAACGTACGGTATTTCTAATACTCCTGCCAGCCTACACGAAAATTTGAGCGGACCAGAACGCATGAATACCTGGTGAAACCCTTATGACATATGCTCTTTGCCAACTGCTGGCATCTTTATTCAGAATCTATCAGTTCGTTCAGGTTAATTATTCTGCTGCCTTTCTTTTCATAATAATTCAGCATTTCATCAATTTCCCTTTTATCATAACTCGTAATACAATCAGATAAGACTGTAACCTTAAAATTTTTCCTGCACATATTAAATACTGTTGATTTCACACAGGCAATGGCGTCTGCTCCGGTAATGTAAAATTCGTTTATTTCATTTTTCCTGATAAAGTCAGCAAAATCATGGCTGGTCAATGCATTACCTTTGGATTTTTCAAAGATATGATTAGAAACCAATTTCATGTCTGAAACTAATTCAGACCCATGCGTATCAGGTTTGAAAGTCCTTGTGCCGTCTGATAAGTTATAATGCCTGATGTAAACGACATGGATTTCATTTTCCACTGCCCAGTCAATTGAGCAATTAATATTTTCAATGATTTCTTTATAGTTTTTGGTAATGTCATTCTGAATGTCAATAACCACTAAAGACTTTTTCTGCATGGTTTTTCTGCATTAATTTTTTGTTTTTCTTCATCGTCCATAACACTGTCAATAGTTCATTTGCTGTCAACGGTTGGTGTATGTTTTCGGGGCGGATTTCGGAGAGCGTTCCGGTTGACAGTTA
Source organism: Quyinboa mangrovi (assembly GCF_042219825.1). NCBI lineage: Bacteria > Pseudomonadati > Bacteroidota > Bacteroidia > Bacteroidales > Quyinboaceae > Quyinboa > Quyinboa mangrovi. The sequence goes on along the minus strand of NZ_JBHJHQ010000003.1, from coordinate 131,087 downwards.
AACCTTAAATTGATAAAAGCTGTGATGCTCGAAAACCGCTGAAACCCCTATGGGATATACAAAATGTTGTGTTTTAGTGCTTTATTCAGCATATTTTATCCCTGTCAATTCTTCCGTTTTTATCCAAATCTTTTCTGATAATCCTAAATCATTGGCTATCTTTTCTGAATCTTTTTGCTTTTTCTTGTAGAAGTATTTACCTGTTACATTATCCAATTCTTCAGAGCTTGCAAGATAAACCGATGGTTTAGCACCTTCTGTTGGTTTAGAAATCAATAAATTTATAAAATGAGCAAACCATTTCGGATACTCTCTAAATACATCAGTTCCAACAACACCTGGATGAACACAATTTACACTAATGTTTTTTGATTCTAACCGTTTTGAAAGTTCCTTTGTAAAATAAACAACAAGAAGTTTTGAGTTTGCATAAGCTTTATTTCCATCAAACTTTTCAATACCAAAATCATTATCCAAATTCACCTTGCCACGTTTGTATAATTCCGAAGTTAGATTTATTATCCTCGCTTTTTTACTTTTTTCTAATAATGGAATCATAAGAATTGAAAGAACAAATGTAGCATAGTAATTTACTGCTAATGTCATTTCAAAAGAATCAACCGATGTCTCAGGACTTCTTTTAAACAATCCTGCATTATTTATAAGAATATCAATTCTATCATACTGTGATTTAATTTCTTCCGATATTTTCTTAATAGAATCAAGTGATGCAAGGTCAACATATTTTAGAATTACTTTTCCTCCGGAAGCACTTTTTATTTCTTCAAATGCTATTCTTGACTTTTCACTATCACGCACTAACATGATAATTTCAAAGCCTTTTTTAGCAAGTTCTATTGCAGTAATTTTTCCAATACCTGAGTTGCAACCAGTTATTAAACATATCTTATTGTTCATAGTTATTTCCTTTTGTCTTTTGGGGTTGAATGATAATCGTTTAGTTCTCTAAGAAATGTTATTACTTGAGTTTTTTCTTTAAATGACATTTCTGCCGTCATTTTGGAATAAACTTTCTTCATATTTGGTGTTAACCGCTTGGTTTCTTGTTTCCCTTTTTCAGTTATTCTCACACGTTTAGCTCTTTTATCATCGGGGTCATCAAATTCCTCAATAAAGTCTTTTTTTAACAGTCTTTTAATAACCTCTATTCCAGATGGAGCTTCTAAGAGGTGAATGTGAATTAATTCCATCTTTCTAAAACTGTCAACTAAGCTTAAATGATATAAGAAACTATATTCGTCAGGAGAATTTATTTCGGTTTCAACTAATGCTTCTTTACAATATGTTTTGTAATGTTTGCTTTGCATTATCAGAAGAAAAGTTAACTCCATATCAATCTCAGTTTCTTCTTTACCTGACTCCAATGAAGTATGATGCTCAAAAACAACTTGATTTAACCAAACGGTAAATTCTTTAATGTCCTTCGGTTCTTGCCCCTTTTCGCTTTCAAACCTTTTAAGTTGTTCAACCAACTCTGTTACAATATGTAATGAATTATTCATAATCCAAATATACATAATATGTCAAAAACATACAAAACAATTACAATTTAAGTATGTAATTGAAGTATAATTCGTATATTTGTATCGAAAACATAGTATTGTATTTTCAATAACTTAAAATTTGAATAAAATGGATACAAAACCGTACTTAGTAACAGAGAACTATTATCCAAAAGATGAACATTTTGATGAAGTATTAAACATGCTAAAAGAAACTTCTGAAATGATTAAAGAACAGGACGGCGCATTAATGAGCATGTCATTGAAGCCCGAACAAAGGAACGGTCCTATTACAGGTATCTCTTTATGGACAAGTCGTGATAAATTTACAAACTTCATGAAAAGCGAACACGCTGAAAAAATCATGAAATCAGGTTTGTCTGCTAAGGTTAAAAGTTGGACAACAGACATCAAGGCTAAGTTTCACACTGTTGAACAGGCTTGGCACGTTGAATCTCACGATTAAATTTTCAGAAAAGCTGAATGGTGTATTAAAATCATCCTTTAGCTTATTCTTTTATGAGTAGCACGATGTCTCTTAGCATTAAACACAACAGTTCGTGTATGGTGTCGTCGCATCCCGCAGGGTGCTTTGCACTACAAACATTGTTGTAGCCAGTTTTTATAGTTCAATTTGAATAGATTTTCTTTTAATAAGAGAGATGTATTCATCTTTCATTTTCTCTGGTAAAAAACTTTCAATTATAAACTGATCCCATTTAGGAATTAGTTTTTTATATTTTTTAAATATGTTTTCAATTACTTTTTGATCTATGCCTGCTCCTGCCATTGCAGTTTCAAAATCTTTTCTCTTAATTTTTTTCTTTTTACCATTCAAGTTTAATGCTAGGTCTTCATCGTCTCCCTCTACAACTAATTCTGATGCAACCAGGTCATATGCGGGGCACAAATCATATTTCAGATTACTTTTTAGCAATGAGAAATTTTTCAAATGCATGTCATTGTTACCTGTTAGGAAGCAAAACAGGACTAATTCATAAAAATCTGTTACGTCTAATCCTGGGTTCGCAGTATATTTCTTTATTGCCTTTGAAACTTGTTCGTGAGATCCTTTGTATTTATGTTCGGTTAGTCTTTCTGTTAATTGACACATGTCTTCCATATGTATTTTTTTGCCATTATTCCGATCAATCCTTTTTGTGATATAGGCTAGCTGTCCTGATTTGAGTTTTATTAATGAGTGGTTAACCGTTTTAATCTTACTTAATTCGGCTAGATGCATGGTTAAGTCTTCTATTTCAGGCAGGTTTGGATATAATTCAGTTTGGGGTTTCAATATATATTCCCCCCATAATCCAACAATGGTAAAACGTTCAGGTGCATTAATTTCATTACTCAACCCAAGTGACAGTTTGGGTTGTACCCCTGTTAAGGTTTTATGGCTTTTAATTACTTGTTCTGCCAATTGTAATATTTGATCTTCTGTAAAGTCTAATAAGGGAGGTGTAGGTTTACCGTAAAACTTTTTGCTGCACTTTGGATGATAGCCTTCCTGACCTGCAGAAGTATCTAAATCTGTGGAATTTATTGTTTTGTAGCAGTATAAACATTTGTTTTTCATAGGTCTAAATTTCTTCTACTGATACTGCACCGATACAATCATGACAGGTCTTTAGCAATATCTCCATCCTATCTCTAGGGTTTAACTTCCAATTTTTTTGGGCTATATCGAGTAACCACCCTTCAGGTATTAATCCATCAAAAAAGGGGAACATCACTTTACTTATATACTCATTATCCGTGAGTGGCAGTGTCAAGCTTATTGGCTCTGCATTATCTGATTTTAGGTATGATTGGTCATATTCAAAATGGAATCCATTTTCGTCCTCCGTCAATGTCCCAGTTAACTTATCATACATATATACTCTAGCTTTCTTCATTTCTTTCTGATTGTATTGGACCAAGCTCATGGCCAAATAACGTTAGGACCTGATTAACTTTATCCATTCGTAAACTTTCTTTTCCTTGCTCTAAATCTCTAACAAATCTTAGTCCTACACCAGCTTTGAAAGAAAGGTCTTCTTGAGTTAGTCCAAGGGATTTCCTTCTTTTTTTTACGAATTGACTTAATTTATTCATGCAACTATACCCTTTAGGGTATAAATATAATGATTTTTATTTATAATATACCATTTCGGGTATAAATTATTTTTTAAAAATAGATTTTATACCTTTTCAGGTATACTTTATTTCGGCTTAAGGTGTAATATACCTGATTGGGTATAATTAGCTAGAACGGTTGGAACATGTTGTCGGGGCGGATTTCGGAGAGCGTTCCTGTCCGCCAGCTGACGGACCGCACGAACCCCACAATGCAATTTACAATTTGTTGGCGGTAGTTTTTATTTATTTTTCTCTAAATACATTATATTTTCTTTGTTTTCCATAGTAAGATTCTTTTTAGAAAATTCTGTAATATTAAATTCGGTCATAGGATTTTTCTCGATTTTGATTACAATTGAACTTTTACTTTCATTATACGTCCAAGTTCCAGATTTAGTCGTAACATGATTCCCTAATTGAACAGTTCCTTCTTTTTCAAAGGAAATCCAATCTATAAACTTTTCCTGGGTTTGGTTTTCGGTATTGTCAATTTTCACAACTTGCCATGTACCTATTAATTTTTTATGAATTCTACGTTGGGCATTTGCATTATAACTAACTGTCATTAAAACGATACAAATCAAAATAACTGGAATAGATAAAATCTTTAATTTTCTCATTGTGTTAATTTTTAAGTTAAATAAATCAATAATGTATTTATAAACCTGTTCGAGTCTATATAACATATTGTTACTTTCTCTAACTAATTTATTAGTATTTAAGGAATCAAAAAAGTCAAAATCCAAAACTTCAGATATCGCTTTAATTGTGTATGCTCTTGGAGTAACCTCACCTGATTCAATCCGTTGGAGAGTTCTTATTGTAATACCACATTTCTCCACTAATTCAGTCTGAGTTAGTCCCTTTGCTTTTCGAAGTTTTAGAACTTTTTTACCTAAATAAGGTTGTTTCATGATTCATTTTAGATTAAACAAGTTTATGAGAAACAAATACCCATTCCAAAAATCAGAGATGATTTTAATAGGACATTTATACGCCATAAACCTGACATTTTAATTATTGATTATCTATTACTGTTATTTAACGTTTTAAACATCAAAAGATTAAGTTATTTTTTTGCATTGCCTGGTTTTCTATATGCATGCCAACGTGGTAATATAATTACTATTAATTATATTCCGGTATTAGCCATAATATAGTTATGTTTTAATTCCAGCTTTTCGGATTACTTTTTTAAGGTTATTGTTATGTAAGGTTGTGTATTTAAAAGATTTTCGGTTAATAGAATAAAGGTAATAAAAATCCGGTTTTGTGATGTAGATGCACCTTTTTTGCTGCTTATAAAACTCTTATTTTTGTAAATATCCCATTAACATACAAATTCTAAGTGATTTGAACTGATTAACGGGTCAACTGTAAGCGCGTTACCGACCTGGTTATTTTACATAGAGCCTAAAAAACTGTCTGGCATCCTTTATAACCTCCAAACCAAAAATCCAGCATACTTCTGAGAGATCCGAGAAGTCAAGGCCGCCATTTGCAATTGCGCTGTTGTTGTACCTGTTGTCTTCACCGTTATAGTTTGTTGAGATATCAGAGGCCAGTTGCCAGATGTTGGCCAGTTTCTCATTGGAAATATCCTGTTTCCAATCAGTATAATCTCCATCCCTGAAGCCTGGAGATCCGTTGCCCACGGTATTCCCATCCGGAATTTTAATGTAGTCGCAGTTCTTTTTTACATACGCAAGGCTTTCCGGCGATGTGGACTTTTCATTCCAATCACTGTGCTGAACCACATGAATGCGTCCTTGTGTATTTAATTCCGGGAATGCATTTTGTAATTCGCTCACAAGTTTAGCCGTAAAATCAGATTGTCCTGCTTCCGCAATCCAGATATCACCATTATTTTTAATGGTAGCTTTTACCTTCTTTATCACTTCTTTCACTGCCTTTTCTGCGTTTTCATGGGCATCGGACCATTTATTCCCAAAAGCCAGTCTGAAGAGGTTATTCGGAGGAACATACAACCCGTCCTGAATGCCGTAAGCTCCGGCAACGGCATAGTAATGAAGGTCAGAAAATAGAGGATCAGAAGTCAGGGATCTGAAGGCTGCAATGGTATGGAGGTCGTCTACGTCTGTTTTACAATCATACTGAACCAGCAGAAAGTCTTTGTCCATATTAAAACGTGTGCCTGCAGAATCGGTCCTGCTTACTGAACCAGCATTAAGCGTTAAAAGAATTGTGGCAATAAAGAGTGTTAAACGTTTCATAATATTGGCCTTGTTTAATCAATTTACGGTTATGTTTCAGGTTCCTGTTTTTTCAGAATATACAATATGTATATACTCATTATGGCTGCAAAAAAACACCACACCGAAATCATATACTTCAGATAAAATACTTTTGAGATCACAAAAAACAGTAACATAATGACCCCGAGAAAATTGATCCTTCTGTTACCTGAAAAGATAAACGGGAAAACGGCAGGTAGCAGGTAAAGTGCGCCGCTCCACCAGTTTGTACTATCAAAATGTCCTACGGTATAATAGATGTGATGATGGTCAATATGTGCAGTGACATCGTATGCGGCCATACGATAGGCAAGCAGAATAAACATGGCGATTCCCACCATAAGTGCGCCGCCAATTATACGTTTTCGTTTTCGGTTCTTCTCGATCATATATATGGACAGAGGAACCCAAACCGGCCAGATCAGCTGGGCAAAGATTAAGAAGCCATATTTTGCGAGCATTTCGGTGGTACGGTACCCTTCGTTTTGTAAGGCAACCCAGAGCCAGCCTTCAAAGAACTGTTGAATACCAAACATCAGAGGGATCATGGCAAAGAACACTTGTTCTTTTGCCGAACTTTTTCTGATGGCGATTATACCAACCGTTGATATCACGGCACTTGCTCCAAAACTTACCTCAGCTGAAAAACACATTTAGTTTTTAAAATTAATGATGATGATTACTTATATTCAAATATTCGATAGTTTTATATTAATGACGTACAAATCAATTATTTAAAATTAGTAAAAAGAAAGAAAATCTCAAAAGTGATCAGTTACTTAATAAAACAGTCGTCTGGGTTTATTGTGGGATCACTTTAATTTGGTGCTGAATATATATTTCTGAGTATCCAGAACGCGATTATTATTATTAGTATTATTATGATCGCGTATTTACCATATAATGTTTTTCGCCATTTTAAAGTTTTTGGTCCCGGCCTCTTTATCCTGTCCAGAATGAAACCTGAAAGTAAATATGGAACTGATAGTACCAGTAAAAAATTTTGTTTGCAGGCATTGTAGATGTCAATATTTAGCAAATAGTGTATTGCCCTCTGAGAACCACATCCGGGACATTTATAACCCGTTAATGATCTAAAAGGGCATTTGGGAAAATAAATGTTGTTGAGAGGATTATATTCTCTGTAAAGGAATACCAACACAATCATAATTGATACAGGAATTCCCCAGTTTAAAATTTTCTTAAAATTGACTACTGGCCACACCGGCAAGAACTAATATTAAATAAATCACGGTACCTACAATTCCCAGGATAAGACCTATGGTTGTCCATTTCTTTGCATCAGCAGAGGATTTATTTGCTCCTTCAACATCTCCGGAATAAAATCGTGATTCAACTTTTGACGCATTTACTATCCCTGCAATACCAAAAGGGAGGCAGCATAAGATTGTAACCAGAATAGATTCCACTAACCAGGTTTTTGGCGGTTTTTGTAAAGTAAGATTTTCAATATTGTGTTCATTAGATTTAGTTTTATTTAATGGAGGTGGCATGTTTCTAAATAGTTCATTCAGTTCCTCAACAGAACCGGCTGGTTTCCATTCACCCAACTCCTGGAACCATACATTGGTTTCACGTGTAATACCCTTTTCTTTAAGTTCTTCAATTGTAAAGGGCCCAAATTTGTTGGTCCCATCTGTGTAAAAATACTTTTTCATTCCAGATTGGCTTTTTTGGTTATAAAACTTTTTTTAACTACGTTCAGTTTGTTCTGATTATATTAGATCTTCTGTGGTTCACAACAAACAGTTAGAAAAACAGCTATTGAAAATTAAAGTTAGAAAAAAGAAATTGATTCACAATTCCGGATATATAATTCATTCTCGTTATAAATAATACACTGACTAAAATTATTTTAATTCCCGTCATTATTGATTTACTTTGAAAAAAATATCAGATGGACTATCCATTTTCCTCACTGGCAAAATCATCGTTAATACCTTCGGCAATTAATCAGCTGACGGCTGAATTTGCGGAAGATTTTAGGGAAGGTGTTGATATTAATCTCGGTGTAGGTTATGTGAACGATAAAACCATTCCCGTGGAAGCTATTCGTGAAGCTTACAGTGATATTATGTCGCATCCCGACCATTACCGGAACGCGCTGAATTATGGTGGTGCGGATGGTTCACCAAATCTGCGCAACTCCATCCGGTCGTATTATACGAGATACAATATTGGAGGACTTGAAGATAAGGATTTTACAAACCGAAAAATTCTGATTGGAGCAAACGGTGCCACCAGTATTCTTGATGCACTTTCTGATATTTTGCAGCCGGGAATAGTGATTACGGCAGATCCGTATTACTACATCTATACCGAAACTCTGGAACGAAAAGGATTTAAAATCCTGGCTGTTCCTGAAGATGAGGAAGGACTGAATACCAAACTTTTAGAAAACGAATTAACAAAAGTCAGTTCCTATGATGTCAGTTTCTTCTACATTGTAACAGTTAATAATCCCACTACGGTTATATTATCCAACGCGCGCAGGAAAGCTATTGTCAAGATCGCTCAAAAATTGAGTGAAGAAAGCGGAAAATTAATACCCGTAATTTTCGATAAAGCATACGAAGATATTATTCACAATCCGGAGATGGAAAAGCCGGTATCGGGTTTAAAGTATGATAAAGGGAACCAGGTGTTTGAGGTGGGCACACTCTCGAAAATTCTGGCTCCGGCACTGCGTATTGGTTATATTATCTGTCCGGATAACGATTTTGCAAAAATCCTCACGCAGCGCACTTCGGATATCGGCTTCAGTTCTCCGCTCATCAATCAGGAAATTTCAGGATGGCTGTTGGATCACTATATCCATATTCAAAAAGAAACAGTGAATAAAGGCTATCAGCAGAAGGCCGCATTTATTAAAAGTCAGTTTTCACAACATCTTGGTCCATACATTGAATCGTATTCCGGTGGCGATGCAGCGTTCTATTTTTATATCACATTTAAAAATATTCGTACGGATAAAGGATCTCCATTCTTTAATTTTTTGTCACGTATAACTGGTGATCCGGACGTTGACGGAAAAGGCGAAAAGAATCCACGTTTGGTTTATATTCCCGGAACCATTTGCAGCAAAACGGAAAAGGCAAAATATCAGCTTCGTTTATCCTATGGGTTCGAAGATCCTGACGTTTTTAAGCGTGCTGTAAAACTGATGGCAGAGGCTTGTGAATATGCATTAAAATTTTAACCAGGGCAATATGAAAAGACAAATTCTGAATCCGTTTGTGGAACTAAAAGGGGAGTTATACAATTGTTTTGCCTGTTCTCCTCACAACGATCACGGATTACACCTGGAATTCTGGGAAGACGGGGAAGAGCTTACCTGCGAATGGGAACCGGAGCGTATATTCGAAGGCTATCATGGTGTAGTTCACGGAGGTTTGCAGGCAACGTTGATGGACGAGATTGCTGCCTGGACGGTGTATGTAAAATGTGGTACTGCAGGCGTAACAACAGGCATGGAAATTAAATACAAAAAACCGCTTTCTTCAATAAATGGGAAGGTAAAACTTGTTGCAAAGGTCGCGGAACAGACCACAAGATTAGCCAAAGTGAATGTAAAACTTTATAATTCAGATGGTGTTTTTGCTACGGAATCTGTAGTAAGTTATTTTTTATTTCCCGTTGAGAAAGCTCAGAAGGAATTTAAATATCCCGGAGTAGATGCCTTTTTTAAATAACAAACCCGGAAGGATATCCGGGTTTGTGTGGGAAGGGTTTCTATATGGGACAGATTAACGTGTTGGTTTAATTACATATTGCATTTCCATAACTTATTTCTCCATTAGCATAATTATAAGTTATTGTTCCGACGTAATGTGTCCCCATGTCACCTATTAGGCTGAAATGCCATGTAATTAGCCATGCATCATCAAAGTATGTGCGATCAGTTTCAACTATTTTGAATGTTTCACCAGTTTCCCCACTGGTTACTTCTCCCTTTAGTTGATCAATTTCTTTGAAGAAAAATCCATCTTTAATGTGTAAAACATAATGTAACATTATGTGCCCCCCTTCCAGGACATCAACTAACTGTCCATTGCAAAAAACAGGAGACCAGTAAGTTCCTTCAGTCCATCCCTGAGTGGCTCCGTTTCCGGGATTAGGTTCAGCTGTTAATTGAAAACCTGAAAAACAGATCAATAATAGTCCAATAAATAAAATTTTTGTTTTCATAGCACTAAATTTAATTTAACATGTTCATATGAAATGATTTACTTAGTGCAATTTCAGGAATATATGATATTTAGAAATAGTAATAATGATGCAGATAATTATAATTACACTATAAAAATTGCAACTATGACGTATCGGGTTAAAGTATGATATAAGCTTATAAAAAGAAGACCTGAGGCAGATTAATTTTATCTGACAATTATTTTTTTCACAACATCTTCGGAACCATCTTTTGAATGGATATGCAGGATATATATTCCCTCATTAAATTCAGTTTTTATTTTATATACTTTTGAGGTACCTGTTATATCAATAAGCTTTCTGCCTGTAATATTATATACAGTTAAACCATATATTAGACCATCACTTATAAATGCATTTTGATTTCTGTTATAGATGATATTTGGTACGGAAGCATTATTGTCCTGTATTTTTGTGGTTATATTGTATGTAAACAGAATATCGTGTGCCGACCAACTATTATTGGAAACAACTACGCGATACATTTTATTCAGCTTTCCGTCGCCGTCAATATCATAACTTTTAGAGTACACATCAAATGAGTTATCTACTTCGTATTGAGCCGGATCCAAATCAGGGATTACGGCCATAAGGCTGTTACTGTTTACAGGCATATGTTTCGGGTCAATCTGGCTGAAGTTATTTACAAGGTAGTTGTCTGACAACATACCAATAAGGTGACTTTCAACGCCGTTTTTGCCGTTGATCCTTACGCCGATGGCATTGCCGTTACTACTTAAAACCGGACTTATATCTTTAACATAATTATCTCCAAAGAACAAAGATCCATGCGCATTAACACCTGCACTATGATCCGGAGAGCAGCTGATAATGAAGCCCAGCGAGGCTTTCAGATTTCCACTGTTAGAACTCACAGGATTTACCACCGTTAAGTCAAGCACCAGTCGGTTACTCAACATTTGTGCTTTGGTTATGATACCGCCTGCTGCAATATAATTTATGGTCAGGGAATCAGGGAAATCGAATTCCAGATGAGCTACAGTTCCCGGTTTCAGAACGGAATTTGCCAGGTCATCCGAACCATTTTCGCGGATTCTGAAACTGACACCCCATAAAAGTTCATCTATTTTATAGGCATTCGAAATAACCGGTGTTGATCCGGAATACCAATCACCTGCATAGTACGATTTCAGGAATGCATTATAGCCAAACGTTTCATTATTCCCCCAGTATGATTTGGCCTGATCGAACACAAAAACGTCGTCAACACTGGCATTGTCCGTCAGCAGGATATTGATCCCTGTTGTGTCCTTCCCGTTCATTGAGAGACTATCCAGCAAACCAGTTGGTTCTCCGGCATCAACTTCAAAATTATTATTAAGATCAAGAAAGCAGAATATACCATATGTCCCGTCAACTGGTGCTCCAATGGCATAACTATAGGGAAAATCAGTATCCTCGTTGTATTCAAAATTTTCCGGATGGTTGGTAATGTTACTTTCTATATCGCTCTGATCATACAGACCTATAACAAGGTTTCCGGTCAAAGAACCATTGTAAGTTAGTGTCCCCTTAAAGTCGTTCAGAGCTTCTGTATGGAAATTCCAGTCCAGATTGTCTCTGAATCCATTGAAAATATTTCCAGACATATCTTTAACAATACCTTTGTCCGATAAAATATAATACCTGGTAGAATGAGTAAGTGGTAGAGGTGGCTGTATGGATAGTATTGTCGGGTCTCCGTATATATCATTAATAACCTTTACTTTAGCTGTGTCACTTGTTGAAATGGTCGTCACAACACCCTGTGCTTCATTATTGATTTCAATACTTTTACCTGGAACCAATTCTATAAATTCCTTAAAGTAAACCAGAAAGACACAGGTGTCTGATCCGGATTCCAGCAAAATATTTACATCTTCGGCATCATTCGCAGGAAAAAGTGAGTCGATGCCACCGAACACGTTATCCCTGACATAAAATGAATCTATGTTGGAATATTTATCAGGGAAGTTCACATCATATATACGAAAGTAATGTACTCCTCCCATAAGGCCTTTACCTGTTCTGATCATTTTAGAACTGTCCCTGGTCATATATTCAAAATCCTGTAAGATCCAGCGTTTTTTCCAAGGATCATATTGTTCAAATGCGATTGAATCTACGGAAGGTGAGATATCCCAGTTGAGATTCAAGTCGGATCCGGACTGAATAGTGTCTTCCTGTACCTTTAGACGCAAAACCGGGGATGGCGGATTTAATATAGTGAATGGCCCGGAATAAGCAGTGTCAGCTTTGTGATGAAAATCAATAATACGGATTTCGTAATGGGCCCAGTCTGGAGCCTTAAGGTTCTGAATGGGAATTTTACTTCCTTCCACCGTTGGCAGGCTATCGACCACAACTTCCCACGTTCCACCGTTTAATGGGGAAAATACTTCAATATTTACTGTGTCCACATCCAAAAAAACGTAGGAGATATAAAGGGTTGAGCCGGCAGTATAAACAGAGTTTTTCTTTGGGGAAGTTACACCGATCACAGCAGCATTAACAGCATTCAGTGGTAATGCAATCAGGATAGTTGCTATAATCAATTTAACCAATCTCATATGCAAAGTTTATTCCCCTACAGGTTTCGCATAAAAATACGAATAATAATTCTTTTAAATAAGACTATTTCTGCTGAAGCACTACGTATTTTTACTAAAATTTGGGGTTAATACACCTCTGAACTAAGCGGATACTTCAAATTTTCGTAGCTGATAAGGCTTGCTTTCACTTTTCCGACCAGAACTTTTGATTCAATATAGACAGGCAGTCGGTTACGGTCATCAGTAACAAAAATCTTCATACCTTCACCACCACTAAACACCGATCCTTCCAGGAGCAGTGGTGCCAGAACGATACATCTGAACCGGCGACCTGATTTAAGCTTTATGACTTTTTTCCCAAGATAACGCACATACAATTCCCACATCTCATTATCAACCACCAAATTAAATAAAATCCGGTCGTTTTCCTTCATTCCTGTAAAATCTACTTCGCGCAGGTAGTAAATCACGGAGACGATATCCTTTGTGTTTTCCGGTAGAATGTAAGAAGCGTATTCAGTTTTGCCCTTTCGCTTTTTAGTGCCGTTTACCAGGTTGGTTTCGTGATCAAAATTATAGGTAATTTCTGCCGAGTAACTTCCTTCGTTTGTTTTTCGGGTGAACCAAAGTGGCTGCAATGAATCTTTTGAAATGACTGAAATCAGCGTATCGCGAACTTTGAATAAATAGTCATATCCATTATATGTTACGCCGGTGGCTTTCATTTGGTACGCATCTTTTCCTTTAAAAATGGTATCGCTTGCTGTAAACATTGCCTGACCTGCATTCAGCCAAATAAAACCCCAGTTATAATATGCATCAAACACAACTTTTTCACCACTTTTAAAGGTTTTTTGCTGTGCAGACAAAGTCTGAATGATACAAGAAAATAATATGATAACTTTCAGATATCTGATCATATATTGTCTTTGATTCGGATAATACTACAACGGTAATGCCAGAAATAAATTATCTCTTTTCTTCTTTCCCTTGTAACGCTTCAGGTTTTTGTTTCCAGAGCAATAGTTTTTCGGTATCCCAGTCTTCTTCATAGTCCCGGTAAGCTTTTACCTCAATTTGTTTACTGAAATACCTTACGGGTTCCGGTTGAATATGTTCTAATAAGTTTCCGGTATCCCATTCTCCATTTCCGTTTTTATCAAAAAACAGACTGAAATAATATTTACCAGGAAGAATAAGCCTGAAAGAAACCGCATCGTCTGAAGCGCTGAAGGGCTGGCTTCGTAAGATTTTTCCGCTGGCATCAAGCATATATAAAACACCGGGATAATCCGGTTTTGTGAGGTTGAATTTTACATTGCCATACTGATCCAGCTTACGAATTGTAAAAGAGGATTTAAACTTATCGGAATGAATACCATAAATATTTTCAATAGCTGCTGAATCGATAGCCAACGTATAACTTTCCCCTTCAGCCCAGTTATAATCTAAGAAGAACTTACGAGGGAAAAGATCACTTTGATCGAGTGTGAAATTTAGTGGTTTTTCCAGGGTGTCAGATTTCAGATACAGATGGATTTCATCCTTATTAAACCTGTTGATTGGCTCCTCAAATTCAAACATAATCCGGCCTTTCAGATTCATCGTTGCAGAAATATTGTGATTTATCTTCAACAATGCTGTTTTGGGTTCGTTCGGTTTGTTTTTCCCCCTGCCTTTTCTGCCGCCGCTCTTGGGTTCACGGTAAATCATCTGAATGGTATCCTGCTGCCAGAAAAGTTGCTCCAGTGAATCCGTCTTCTGGTACTGCAGTTCAACCATGAGCGTATCCATTTTATAAAGGTTGGAATCCGTTAGCCAGTAGTAAATCGTATCTCTTGTGGCTGAATATTCCGAAAATATACCTCCGTAATTGTCAGGTGTACCGTCAATGTGTAGTTTAGGATCTTCCTGTATCGGTGAGCTGAAAGAAAAAAGAAACTGATACGGAAAAGAACGTTCTTTTTTTCTCAGATTCTGAACCAGATGAAACTCTTCGAATGTTTGTAATAATATGTTTTCAGGGCCGTAAACTAGTGTATCGCGGTACATGATGGTATCTACGGTCACTGAATCTACCCAGACGGTGTCGCTCAGCTGTATGGTATCAAAATATGTTTCATAAATTGTATCTAGAAACGCAATTTCTTCTCCTGCGTCGTACCGGTAATTCTTAATTGGTTCGTTCAGAGCATAAATTCTGTATTTTCCCGGAGCAATATTTTTGACGGAAAATTCTCCTTTGCTGTTGGTTTGTGCAATTCGCAACGGCACATTTCTGATGAAGGCCGAATCTGATGTATCTTTATAAATTCCTACGATGATATTTGCTATCGGTTCAAGATCTTTTGCCCTGATTACCCTTCCTGACATCATCATGCTGTCGATCACTTCTCCCGTAGAAAAGCTGAATGTAAAGTTCTCAAGCGGATTACCTTCGTTATTGTCCACAATAGCACTCCCGAAATACAAAGTATAAGTGGTATTAGGCTGTAGTTCGTTATTCAGATCAATTGATATTTTTTTTGCCAGTGCATTTATAATTGGGTCCTCCTCGAGGGGGGGTGAAACGATAAAGTTTTTCCGGGTGTCTTTTAAAATAACAATCTCATCAAAATAGAGCTGGATTTTAGGATCGGTATAATTTTTCTGATTTTGTTCGGGTTTACTTTTAATCAATACAGGCGGATCAACATCTTTAGGGCCTCCTGAAGGCATTCCGGGATTGGCACATGCATGAAAAAGAACCACGGCCAACAGAACAAAAAATATGTGGATGAGTTTTTGCAACGTATTTTTATTTAGTGCTCAAAATTAAATTTTTAAGCTTAAACACACAACAGCAAGGTGTTAATAAACCTTATGGAGAAAGTCAATATATTAGCCCTGTTCACCAATTATTATGTTTTTTGAAGATTGTTGGGTTAATAAACTTTGTCTACACCGGGAATAGAAATGCCGGTAATTTTTCGGTATAAATCCAGTGCATAAATATCTGTCATTCCTGATATAAAGTCCAGCACATTGCGGATTCGGCTGTAGATTGATCCTTCCGTAATTTCGTATTGCTCAGGCAGACGTTGCAGTAATTGCTTTGAGTAAGATTTATCAGGATTTAAAGCGGCTTCCACAAACACATCCAGCAATGTTGAAAGAATGCGGTACCCGGCAATTTCGATTTCAACCACCTCTGGGGCTTTGTAAATTTTACGCACGGCAAGACCGGCACAGGTTTTATAAGCTTCACCAACCACACCCTGAATATTTTTAATCAGACTTCCCTGATATGATCCTGACATGATAGCTGTATAATTTTCCATAAATTCATGCGAACATGCATCTATCAGTTTCCCGATAACAGAAGCCCTCAGGTAGGCAATCTGTTCATTTTTATCTGTCACCCGGTTCATGGTTTCCCGGAGTCGTTCAATTCGTTTGCTTTCAAGTTCAGTATCAAAAAATGACAGCAGAAGAGATTTTGTCTTCCTGGTGGTTAGCATTCCCAGTTTATGCGCATCTTCAATATCCATAATCTGATAGCATATATCGTCGGCAGCTTCTACCAGATAAACCAGTGGATGCCTGAAATATTCTCCCGGTTGTTCGGGATTTTCAAGACCTAATTCTTTAGCAATCCGCATAAATTGCGACTCCTCGCTTTGAAAAAATCCGTATTTCTTTTTATTGAATTTATGAGATGCCCATGGATATTTTATGGTTGAAGCCAAAGTTGGATAGGTGAGGACAAAACCACCTTCCCTGCGGCCTTTAAACTGATGGGTGAGTAGCCTGAATGCATTGGCATTACCTTCAAAATTGGTAAGATCGCTCCATTCCTCATTGCTTACATCCGTTTTGTATTTAATGCCTTTCCCTTCTGTAAAATAGCTGCTAAGTACATTCTCACCTGAATGACCAAAGGGAGGATTCCCTAAATCGTGAACCAAACAGGCCGCCGATACAATGCTCCCGATTTCATGAAGTGTTTCGGATACAGTATTGTCTTTTTCTACAATCTGTATGGCCACATTATTCCCCAGGGACCTTCCTACACTGGCAACCTCAAGACTGTGGGTTAACCGGTTATGAACAAAAATCCGTCCCGGGAGTGGAAATACCTGTGTCTTGTTCTGTAACCTGCGGAACGAAGATGAAAAAATGATCCGGTCGTAATCGCGCTGGTATTCCGTACGGTTTTGTTTATCGGTTTTAAAATAGTCTTCAAGACCAAGTCGTTTTGTGGAGAGCAGTGAGTTCCAGTTCATCATAACCAGGGTTTATAAGCACGCATTTCTTTCTGATATTCTGTGGTTCTGCCTTTGGTAACCTTATCCATTAAGGCATAAAAATTTTTGCCATGATTCGGTACCACCGTGTGGCATAATTCATGTAAAAGTACATAATCTATTAAATGATGCGGCAATCTCATGATGTAAAGTGAAATACTAATATTCTTTAATCCCGTGCAACTACCCCAGCGCGTGCGTGCATCCCTGATACTAACATTCTGATACATAAATCCGAAGCTGTGTGATAACCAGGTGATGCGTTGCGGGATATATATTTTGGCCTCATTGCGCCATATTTCCCTGATCACTTCTTTGGCAACTTCCTGCACTTCTTCTGCTTCAACGGGAATACCATCAGGATAGTAAAGTGTTACATCCTTTTCTTTGGTTTCGGAATAAATTTTTGTTGTATCCGACGCAATTATGTTGAATGTATGGTATTTAAAAGGAACCTCCTTACCGGTTCTGTAAATCGTTTCAGTTTCCTCCAGTTCATACATTTTTTTAATGACCCAGGCTTTCTTCTGCACCAAAACGGATTGCCCTTCTTTAATGCTTGCTCTGTATGGCAGGGTGACAAAGACCAGTGGCCCCGGCTTTATGCGAATGGAAATATGTTTGGCGTTTTTATTTTTTCTAAATGTAACAGGTCCGAAATCGGGGTATGCTATTACCTTCTGTTCGCTCATTTTTGTTTGCTTTAAAATATTAATACCTTTCATGAGGAGTGAAAGTAATGGGGGTGTGGTCAATGCCCGAAAAATTCGAGCTTAAATGTTTTGTCTTCCAGTGATCCGAACGAAAAGTGGGTGATCCAGTCACCCAGAATTATAACTCTTGAATTTTTCGTCAGCATCAGGTCGAGTGTGATATGCCTGTGCCCGAAAACATAAAAGTTTATGTCGTTCTCCTTTAAATGTTTTTTTGCATACTGAACCAGGTGTTCTTTATCTTCGCCAAGATACGTTGCTGTATGTTTCTGGTCATGACTTTTACGGCTGCTGTTGGACCAGGTTTGTCCGATTTTTATAGCCAGATCCGGATGCACAAATGTTTCGAACATTTTTTGAAGAAACTTACTGTGAAATGCTCCCCGTACAATTCTGAATCCCAAAGATGTGTCGTTCAGTCCGTCACCATGCGCCAGGAACAGTTTCAGCCCGTTTCGCTCAAACACTGTTGGTTTTCTGTGGATGCTCATACCGATTTCTTTCTCCAGATAATCTTTGAGCCATATATCATGGTTTCCGATAAAAAAATGAACCGGAATGCCGCTGTCAGAAAATTCTGCCAGTTTGCCCAGCAAGCGCACAAAACCTCTCGGAACCACACGTTTGTATTCCCACCAGAAATCGAAAATATCACCTAAAAGGAAGAGTTCTTTTGCCGTTGGTTGAATGGACGTCAGCCAATCCACAAACCGTTTTTCGTGCAGTTTCGGATCGGTGATGTAGGGTGCACCCAAATGGAGATCTGAAGCAAAATATATCTTTTTGGTGTTCAATGCGGGCTGATGTTATTACAAAAATCCTAGTTCAAGTCTTGCTTCCTCACTCATCATATCTTTATCCCATGGCGGATCGAAAACAAGGTTTACAGTTGCACCTTTTATACCATCTACCGCGTTGACTTTATCATTTACTTCATCCATAATGAAATCCGCTGCCGGACATGCCGGAGCAGTCAGTGTCATCTCAATTTCCACACTGTTATCATCCTTAACATCAATGCTGTAGATGAGTCCAAGGTCATATATGTTTACCGGAATTTCCGGATCGAAAACCGTTTTGAGTTGCTTTACAATCTCCTCCTCAATATTCAAAAATTCATTTTCCATAATCAACTTGTTAAGCGTTTTTAGCATTAAAAGCCAATCCGTAAAGCTTCATTTGTTTAACCATAGCCACCAAACCATTGCTTCGCGTTGGTGAAAGATGGTTGTTTAATCCAATCTTTTCAATAAAATAAAGATCAGAATCCATAATATCTTTCGGGCTCTGGCCTGAAAGTGTGCGTAACAAAAGCGCCACAATTCCTTTCACTATAATGGCATCGCTGTCGGCATCGAAAAATATCTTTCCATCCCTGAAACGTGCATCAATCCATACTTTGGACTGACAGCCCTTAATCAGATTCTGTTCTTTCTTTTTGGATTCATCAATCGGATCCAGACCATTCCCTATTTCGATGAGATAGGCATATTTATCCATCCAATCATCAAAAATGCTGAATTCCTCAATTATCTGATCCTGTATTTCGTTGATTGTCATCTTTTCTCCTCTTTTGTGGTTCAAAGATAATAATTATTAAAACATGGCTGCAATCCTGTTAATTCCGTTCAACAGGGTATCGACCTCTTCTTTAGTATTATAGATAGCGAACGAGGCCCTGACCGTTCCTGAAATACCAAACCGGTCCATAACGGGTTGAGCACAATGGTGCCCGGTTCTCACGGCAATACCCATCTGGTCCAGCAATGTTCCCATGTCAAACGGATGAATACCATTTACCATAAACGATATCACGCTGCTTTTCATTTCTGCTTCACCATATATTTTCAAACCCGGAATGCTCTTCAGTTGTTCAGTTGCATACTTCAAAAGTTCGTCCTCGTATGCATGAATACTGTCAATACCGAGCGTTTCAATATATTTAATTCCGGCTGCAAAACCTACAGATCCTGTAAAGTCCGGTGTGCCTGCTTCAAATTTGAAAGGCAGCTCGTTATATGTTGTCTTCTCGAACGTAACCGTTTCTATCATTTCGCCACCACCCTGATAAGGCGGAAGTTCATTCAGGAGGTCTTCCTTTCCGTATAAAACTCCCATTCCGGTTGGACCGTACATTTTATGGCTAGAAAACACAAAAAAGTCGGCATTCAGAGCCTGCATATCCAGTTTGAAGTGTGGTGCTGACTGTGCACCGTCAATTAATACTTTAATATTGTTTTCGTGAGCTATACTGATAATTTTCTCTATCGGATTCACCGTTCCCAGCGTATTGGAAACATGCGCCACAGAAACCAGTTTTGTTTTAGGAGAGATCAGGTTTTGGAACGCATCCATATCCAGAGTTCCGGAATCATCAAACGGTATAACTTTAAGCTTTAATTCTTTGCGCTCACACAGCATTTGCCACGGAACAATATTTGAGTGGTGTTCCATCGCAGAAATAATGATTTCGTCACCTTTTTCGCAGAAACGTTCGCCAAAAGACCATGCGATAAGGTTGATGGATTCTGTTGTCCCTCGGGTGAAGATGATCTCTTTGGTACTTTTTGCATTGATAAATTCACGGATCACCTCGCGCGAGTTTTCGTGCGCCTCGGTAGCTTTCTGGCTCAGATGGTGTACCCCACGGTGAATGTTGCTGTTGTACTTCAGATACGCATCCTCAATTTCTTTCAGTACCTGAACCGGACGTTGCGATGTAGCTGCATTATCAAGATAAACCAGTGGTTTACCATGAACCAGTTCTTTCAGGATTGGAAAGTCCTGTCGTATTTTTTGTACATCTAAAGCCATAACACTGAGTTTGCAAAGGTAAATAATCTGAATAAAACGTGAAGATATCAGGCAAACAACACTTTATCAACTTTCACATCGTGAATATCTACCGGGAGCTGTTCAATGTACTGATGAGGGAAACAAATGCCTATTTTGGGACATTGGCTGTAACTCAGAGCCCTGTCGTAGTATCCTTTGCCTCGCCCCAGCCGGTTGTTTTTTTGATCGAATGCCACACCCGGAACTACAATAAGATCAATGGTTTTTATATTGTAAATATTGTTATTTCCCGGTTGCAATACACCAAATCTGTCTTCCTTCACCATGTCTTTCATGCCATCGTAAGTGGCAAAATATATATTGTCACCTTCAATAACCGGAAGAAGTATCGTTTTTTTGTCGTTCCATTTTACAATAAAACGGTGTGTGTCCACTTCATCATCCAGTGACCAGTACAAGGCGACGATTTCCGCTTTTTGAAACAGCGGATCGTTTTCAAGTAAGTATGTTGCACGGTCAGACATGGAAAGCTTTTCTTCCCTGGTAAAACTGGCAGTTATTTCCCTTATTTTTTTCCTGACCTCCGGTTTCGATGCTTCCATATATTAGTGCGTGTGATAGGTATCTGTATCCACCGAATTACAAATGGCACAGCCAACACATTTACTCAACTCACCTCTGAAACGTTTTTCTACCAGGTCGTGAATCCTCTCTTTCAAAGGTTCAAGTCTGATACTTTCAATTACGTCGTGGGTAAAGGCAAACATCAGCAGTAAACGTGCTTCTGCTTCCGGAATCCCGCGTGAACGCAAATAAAACAGCGCCTCTTCATTCAATTGTCCAACGGTTGCGCCATGGCTACACTTTACATCATCCGCATAAATCTCAAGTTGCGGCTTGGTGTGCATCTTGGCATCCTTCGTCAGACAGATATTTTTATTGGTCTGATATGCTTCTGTCTTCTGGGCATCTTTTGCCACATATATCCTTCCTCTGAAAGCACCTGATGATGAATCGTCCAGTACATATTTGAAAAACTCATCGCTTACACAATTGGGAACGGCATGAACCACATTTGTAAAATTATCCACGTGCTGCCGTTTGTCGGTCAGCGCCATACCATACAGATGGTTTTCGCAATGTTCTCCGGCAAGATTTACGAATGTGTTATTCCGGGTCAAACCGTTATGCAGCGTAATAAAATTACTTACCACATTTGAATCTGCCTTTTGATCAATGAAAGATGAAATGATCTGATTTACAAAATTGTGCTGATTTTCAATCAGGTAGTAATCCAGCCTTGCGTTTTCAGCTACAAATAACTCACGCACATGATTAGCTACATACCTCTGATCTGTCATGGTATGATCACAAACCAGAATTTTGGCTTCAGAATTTTCTTCGGCAATAATAAGCCCTCTCTGACTGACAAACAAATCCTGATTACTGTTGAGAATATTGATGATCTGGATTGGTTTTTCAATGACCACACCCTTGGGAACATAAATGAACAACCCGTCCTGGGCATACATGGTATTCAGGTTCACCATCGGATCATCAGACAGCATTGCCTGTTTATTGTAATACTTCTCAAACAGTTCCGGGTACTCCTTAGAGGCCTTTAGAATGCTTGAAATTATCACGCCTTCCGGCAGATTTTCCGGCAGAATATTCTTTTTGTAATACCAGCCGTTCACCGTAAAAATAAGGTGCGCATTCAGGTCCGGCACATCGCATTTAAATACATCATGCAGGTTGAACCCAAATTCATTTCTCGGGGTAATATCAATGCCGTATTCATGTTTAAAAATACGTTTGATATCTGTATTCTCGTAATTTTCAAAACCTGTATCCGGAAATCCTTTCTCTGCAAATTTTGCCGCAGCTTCATCCCGTGGTTCATTCAGTACTTCAGGACAAGGTGCGGAGATATGTTGCAGGTTTTCTTTCCACAAGTCAATATATTCGTCTTCTATCTTAACGGTTTCAATCATTATCCATTAAATTTACCCGTTTAAATCACGGCTTTTTTAATCCAGTCATATCCTTTTTCTTCCAGTTCCAGAGCCAGTTCTTTTCCGGCAGTTTTCACAATTTTCCCCTGGTAAAGAATATGAACATAATCAGGTACGATATGATCCAGTAAACGCTGGTAATGTGTAATAACAATGGTAGCGTTATCTTTTGTTTTTAGTTTGTTAACGCCGTTGGCCACGATTCTTAATGCATCGATATCCAGTCCGGAATCAGTTTCATCCAAAATGGCCAGTTTCGGGTTCAGCATCGCCATCTGGAAAATTTCATTTTTCTTTTTTTCTCCACCTGAAAAGCCCTCATTTACCGAACGGTTGGCCAGGTTAGAGTCCATTTCCACCATTTCTTTTTTCTCACGCATTAACCGTAAGAAGTCAGATGCAGAAAGAGGTTCCTCATTTCTGTATTTACGGTGTTCATTGATGGCTGTCCTTAAAAAGTTAACCATGCTTACACCCGGAATCTCAACCGGATACTGAAAACTCAGAAACATTCCCTCTCTCGAACGGTCTTCAGGAGACATCTCCATAATGTCCCGTCCGTTAAAGGTAATTTCGCCTTTGGTTACCTCAAATGCTTCATTACCTGTAAGTACTGCCGACAAGGTACTCTTGCCCGAACCGTTGGGTCCCATTATGGCATGTACTTCGCCTGCCTTAACTTCCAGGTTGATCCCTTTTAATATCTCTTTGCCGTTGATTGAGGCATGTAAATCTTTTATCTTTAACATTTTAATTAATTTTTCTTCAATATCATTAACCAACACTGCCTTCAAGGCTGATCTGCAGCAATTTCTGCGCTTCAACTGCAAATTCCATAGGCAGTTTATTTAAAACTTCTTTGGCATATCCGTTAACGATCAGCCCGATGGCATCCTCGGTAGAAATACCTCTTTGGTTACAATAAAATATCTGGTCTTCACTGATTTTCGAGGTTGTGGCTTCGTGTTCCACCACCGCTGTATTGTTTTTAACATCAATATACGGAAATGTGTGAGCGCCACATTTATCCCCCAGTAACAGAGAATCACATTGTGAAAAGTTACGGGCGTTGTCAGCACGTTTCCCTACTCTTACCAAACCCCTATAACTGTTTTCACTCACTCCTGCAGAAATTCCCTTGGAAACAATGATACTACTGGTGTTTTTGCCAAGATGAACCATCTTGGTCCCTGTATCGGCCTGTTGATGGTTATTGGTGACTGCCACGGAATAGAATTCTCCTTTGGTGTTGTTTCCCATTAAAATAGTACTCGGGTATTTCCATGTGATTGCAGACCCTGTTTCCACCTGTGTCCAGGTCAATTTGGAATTATCACCTTTACACATGCCTCGTTTGGTCACAAAGTTGTAAACACCACCTTTGCCCTTTTTATCTCCGGGATACCAGTTTTGAACCGTGCTGTATTTCACTTCAGCATCATTCATTACCACAATTTCAACGATAGCCGCATGAAGCTGATTTTCATCCCGCATCGGCGCGGTGCAGCCTTCCAGATAGCTCACATAGCTTTCATCATCAGCCACAATAAGCGTCCGTTCAAACTGTCCGGTATTCATTGCGTTGATCCTGAAATAGGTTGACAGTTCCATTGGGCAACGTACGCCTTTAGGAATGTAAACGAATGAACCATCGCTGAACACTGCAGAATTTAATGCGGCAAAATAGTTATCATTTGCAGGGACAACCGATCCCATATATTTTTTCACCAGATCAGGATGTTCCTGAACTGCCTCGCTGAACGAACAAAAGATAATGCCCAGATCTGCCAGCGTTTCTTTGAATGTTGTTTTTACCGAAACACTGTCCAGAACTGCGTCAACGGCTACACCTGATAAAACTTTCTGTTCTTCCAAAGGAATTCCAAGTTTATTGAATGTCTCCAGTAAATCCGGATCCACGTCATTCAGACTTTCCAACTTGGCTTTTTGCTTCGGAGCGGCATAATATATTATATCCTGATAGTCGATGGGCGGAATCTTCAGATGAGCCCATTCCGGCATCTTCATATTTAACCAGTTCCGGTATGCGGTTAGCCGGAATTCTGTCATCCATTCCGGTTCATTTTTTTTGGCAGAAATGATGCGAATTACCTCCTCGTTCAAGCCCTTCCCAATATCCTCAGTTTCAATGTTGGAATGAAATCCATAAGCATATTCTTTCTGAGTTATATTGTCTATTAATTGATTTTGATCTTCAGCCATATTACCTGTTATTTTCAAGTATAACACTTAATCTTAAAAGAAGTTGCAAATTTAGCAACTTTATACAAAAAGAAGACTGTAAAGTTTTAAAAATAAATAATTAGTCTAAATAGTACTTGATATCTATAATAAGGGCTGAAAAAGGGATTAACAACTTACAAAATGTCAATTGTGAGAGAAAAATCAGGGAGTTCAGCAATTTAGCCAACTTATCAATTACGACTGGCAAAAAATGCAAATATTTAAATTTAAAGATATCCTGTTATGTTATTTAGTTTCTGTTTTTAAAAGACATAAAAACCAGAAGAATGGTTATAAAAAGGATATAGATAAAAGAATCTCCTATTACTGAATACACCGATGTGATTTTCTTTGCGGGTAATGATGCCAACAGTAACCTTTCATTTGTATCAAAGCTACTGATCATCCCCACCATTTCACCCAATGGATTAATAGCGGCTGAAAGGCCAAACCTGGTTGATCGCAATATGGAATGGCCTTGTTCA
The DNA here is from genome assembly GCF_042219825.1 of Quyinboa mangrovi. Lineage (NCBI taxonomy): Bacteria > Pseudomonadati > Bacteroidota > Bacteroidia > Bacteroidales > Quyinboaceae > Quyinboa > Quyinboa mangrovi. The sequence continues at coordinate 105,864 of NZ_JBHJHQ010000003.1, read as the reverse complement.
ATTGCCCGGTATGCAGCCATTTTTGTATGAACCGGATCAATACCACGCCAGTCAGAAGATGGTAGAGCAACTAATTCTGCTCCTGATTTTCGCAGTTGTTTTGCGATGTAAGGGAAATCATAATCATAACATATTGCACCTCCCGTTGCGGTATGATTCACAGTATTTATTGTAAAATCTTCTTTTCCCTTTATTGCTGGTTCTCCCGGAACAGGTTCATGTTTATGATACTCGGCTTTAATTCTTCCGTCCGTATTAATAAAGAGATATTTATTTTCATATGTTAAAGGATCTGTGGATATTGGCACAATATAAGATGCATAGAGAGAAGCTTGACACCCTTGGGCCAATTGCTTAAGATCATTTTTCCAGCGTGGTTCATTATCGGGTAACACATAAGTTGCTGCTTCGTTCCAAACAATAAGTTTTGCACCTGTTTTCGCTGCTTTTTTTGTATCATCAAACAATGTGTTTCGGACCTTTATTTCTGTTTGATCGGATGGGAGTGGCAGTCCATTTACTTTACTGGTTGTTCCAACTGCCGCTACTAAAATTGTATCATGAGATTTGGAATGATAGATATTTAAACGGATAGCTCCGAAAATAATCAGTACTGCAAGAGTTGCGAATGGTACGGATAATGTAAATAGGGTATTAGATTTTTTTAAGTAAGCTTTGGCAAATGAAATATTGATCCAGTAAATTAAAAAGCTTAAGCCTGGCATGCCAAATAACGATACCGTTTGGAGAATTGCAAGATTGTCATTTTGGGTATAGGCTGCAGTTCCCCAACTGGCCAGTGGCGTAAAAGTGTATTGTATCCATTCCATTATTGTCATTACAGAAGGGAAAAGAAGGTAGCCGAATCTTCTGGCTTTAAATCTGTCCCAGATCAGATATCCCGGAATTTGAACCAGGGTCATAGGAATAGAATACATGAACACGAAATAGAATTTAAGTGGAGGTGTAATAATTTTTGCGGTTACTAAAGACCAGGAAACCATCAATGCCGTAACAAACCAAACACGGGATTTGATACCCGAGGTTTGATACAGAAATACGATGAAGGGAGCATATGCAATCCAGGCGGCTAAGCTCAGACTAAAGGTCATATGAGTTATTGTTTGAAGGAGGATTCCTGCCACTAAATACCAGTAAGGATTTATTTTGTTGTTCATCATGAAAAGTTTAAATGATTGTGTTACAACAAAATTATGGTGGATAATATCCTATTCCATTAACAATTGATAAAAAGAGACAAGTCAGATAAGCTCTTTCCTAAGCCTGCTTAGCGATATGTTGGTAATTCCCAGGAATGTGGCTATATCGGTATGCGGTATCATATTTTCGAGTAAAGGGAACCGTTGTCTGAAATTGATTAATCGCTGCTTAGCAGTCAAAGTAGCCAGTCCGGTTTCTTTCTGAATTTTATGCATAAGTTCATTTCTCAGGGTCTGGTTTCCAAAGCTTCTGATTTCCAGATTTTCAATCATTAAGGCTTCAAAATCTTCAGCTTTAAGAACGCCAAGTTCAATATCTGTAAGTGCTTTGAAATTTAAAATAGATCGTTCACCGGATGTACGTGTTGTATATGGCGATAAAACAGAGTTGTCATCAAAAAAAGATATGGTAATTTCTTCTCCATCAGGATTATGAAGAAAGCTTTTGCAAATTCCCTCTATCAGGAAGTATTCGCTGCGATTTATTTGGTTAAGCTTAATAAAGACTTCCCCTTTAGGAATTGATTGATACTCAATCAGAGCTTTGATCTTTGCAATATTTTGTTGCGATAAAGGATGAATTGAGTGAATTATGTCGTCAACCATACCTGCACATTTATTTAGCTGTATAAAAATAACAGCGGGGGCAGTCAAAGGTTGAACTCTTATTATTATTTATTCGGTTCTTTCTTTAAATTCTCCCAGTGTTTTTGTAAAGATCCAGATAGCAATAATTCCGATTATGGCATGAACTGCCAGTGTGTACATAATAAAATGTGGATTTCCGGCTTCTTCGAAATTATCCATGTAAGACGTATAGATACCGCTTAGGCTTGCACCGATAAAAGTTGCCAGAAAGTTGGTTCCCATATATAATCCTGCTTTCTCTTTAGGTGCAATCCACATAATATATTCCTGGATACGCGGAGAAGAGATCATTTCTCCAATGGCAAAAATAAATATACCCAGGAAGACGAGGTTGTTATTACCGGTGTAAGAGAGTCCTAAAACTATAAAGCCTATTGCTGAAATAAACAATCCAAGTAAAAAAGATGGTATGGCAGCACGTTTCTCAAAAGTTCTCGAGATTACTAACTGCAGAAGGATTATGATATAACCGGTATGTGATATCGCTTCTGCATTTATTTTCCAGATACCATCATCATTATGCGAAATTATTTTAGTAAACCATTCTCCAAATATCGATCTTACAGAATGGTACAGTTGAGCTGTATCAAGATAATCATGTATATATACAGTTACTGTATTGAAAAAAGCCCAAAAAGGCAACCAGAAAAACAGCCCTAGGAGGATAAGAAAAATGAGGAATTTTACATCTGATAATGCCTCACCCATATCTCTAAACTTTTGTTTTAATGTAATTCCTTCAATTTCCCTTGGAGGTTCTTTATAAAAGACTAAAGTAATTATTGCAGCAATGAGCATGGTGACTGCTGCGGCTATAAATACATAATTCCAGTCCCAGCCTCTGAGCTTGCCAACAACAATTGGACCTAATGATGCTCCAAGGTTAACCATTTGATAGAAAATACCAAACCCCAGAGTTTTATTGGTTGAGTCAGTTGTAGCACGTACTGTAGCTGAAATTAATGGTTTAAATATGCCAGCACCAAATCCTAAAATAAGCATGGTCATAGCAATTCCGCCAGCAGTATCGGTTATCATAAAAAGTAAAAAGGCAGGTATATAAAAGATGTATGAAAACATCAACATTTTTTTGAATCCAAACTTATCTGCAAATGTTCCTGAAAATAGCGGAAGAAGATAGGAGAACCCAAGTAAAATACTTTGTGATAAACCAAGATCACCTTTAGTGAGACCGATGGATTCAAGATAAATACCAAATGGCATATACAGCCCGTAATAGGCAAAACGTTCCAGTACTTCAATGGAGTTGGCTGTCCAGAATACTTTTGGGAATGGTGTGCGTTTGCTCATAGTAAATTATTTAGATGGTGTAAGATACAAAAGAAAATGAAATCTGAATAAGGCGGTATGATTTATGTCAATCTAAAAAGTGCTTGGTTTGAGTTATTTGCAAGAGGCATTTTGCTTAACATAAAGTTGTGATTACGTGTTCTTACCTGTATCAGTTCTAAATTTCTGATTTTACTTTTGTGTTGCACTTGAAAACCAACATTTTAACATTTAAATTTTTTGTGGTATTATTTTGTAATTATAAAAATCAGTTATAATTTTGCAAGCCATTCGAAAAGAGGAAATAGAAAATAAAATTATAGAGCAATGAAAAAAGACATTCATCCAGAAGGATATCGGTTGGTTGCATTTAAAGATATGTCAAACGAAGAGACTTTTCTTACAAAATCAACTGTGAAAACAAAGGATACAATCGAAATTGACGGCGTTGAATATCCTTTGGTGAAAATTGAAATTTCAAACACTTCGCATCCGTTTTATACCGGAAAAATGAAGTTGGTTGATACTGCAGGGCGTGTTGATAAATTCCGTAACAGGTACAAACAACATTACGCAAATCAAACTAAAAAATAATTCTCCTGGAGCTCCGTACGACGGGGCTCTTTTTTTATCTGTTTCTTTTTTCGAACCATTCCACTCCCCATGCCATGTTTAAAACCATTACTTTCTTTGATGCAGGATTCAGGAATACGCTGAAACCACTCACCTTTACAAAGCCGGTATCCGAAATTCGCGCAGGCATTCAAACTTTCCGCGAAAAATGGGAGTTGATATTCGACGTCAAAACTTCGTGGGATGCGCATGAATACCTGAAAGATAAATTTCCGGATCGGCCTGAGCCGGAAACTCTTTATTTGTACGGCGGTTGCCTTCCAACACCCGAACTCATTGTACAAATAAAGGCATTGAATCCGGGAGACTCCATCTGGTACGATGATCGGTTGATGGCACTGTTTGGAAATCCGTTTGAATGGCTGGACTTTAAAAATTCGGGTCAGACTAAAGGGAAACGTTTTTTGCTGGACGGTGAACCGCATGTTCTGAAATATCCGTATCAGCTTTTGGGATGGAACCAAAATGAAATTAAAGCTGATTTTAAGCGGTTAACCGCAAACAGAAAAAGTGCTGTTGTCAGCGATTCTGTGCGGTTCATTGGCGACCAGTATGACAAGGAAGGCAATCCTCAGTTTTTTATGGAAGAGGGTGCTGTTGCTGAATATATTACGGTGAATCTTAAAAAAGGGCCTGTTTATATCGGTAAGGATGCAGAGGTTATGGAAGGAAGCCATTTAAGGGGACCGGTTGCCATATGCGATCATGCCACCATAAATATGGGAACCCGGATTTACAGCAGTTCAACTATTGGACCATGGTGTAAAGTTGGTGGAGAGTTGAGCAACGTTATTTTTACAGGTTACTCCAATAAAGGGCATGAAGGTTTCCTGGGAGATTCAATAATCGGGGAATGGTGTAATATCGGGGCCGATTCCAATAATTCAAATCTTAAAAATGATTACAGCGAAGTGAAACTGTGGGATTATGCCACACAACGCTTTTTAAAAACCGGTCGTCAGTTTTGCGGACTTATAATGGGCGACCATACCAAATGCGGTATTAATACGATGTTCAATACAGGAACAGTTGCAGGAGTTGCAGCAAATGTAGCGGTAAGTGGATTTCCACGGAATTTTGTGCCGTCGTATACGTTGACCACAGCGAAAGGTGTAGAGAAAGTAAAGCTTGAAACTGTATTTCAGATTGCTGAACGTGTGATGAGCAGGAGAAATATTACGCTTACAGATATAGATAAAGCCATTTTGAAAGCAGTATTTGACGAAACGGAGCAATTCAGATCAAGACTTTAGGGGCTTGGCACAATTCTTGAACAATTACACGACGCCTGTATTTAACGGATCGGGCGTGACAGTTTGTCACAATTTATTGAAAAATAATTTACATGCGCTTAGATAATATATTTTTAACGGATATGATGGATGGTGAAGCAGGGTTTATCCCTTTGGTTGACGAGAATAATCCGGAAATCTTTGAAGTGTCGGAATTACCTGACACCCTGCCAATATTGCCGCTACGAAACATGGTATTGTTTCCGGGAGTCGTTATGCCGGTCTCTGTGGGAAGAAAAAAATCGTTGCGACTGGTTCGCGAAGCTTTTAACAACGGGACTTACATTGGTGTGATTACCCAACGCGAAGTGAACACTGATAATCCAAAGGCAGAAAATCTCTACGCTGTTGGAACAGTTGCACAAGTTGCTAAAATTCTGGAAATGCCTGATGGATCAACATCTGTTATTCTTCAGGGAAGGGCACGGTTTAATCTGGTGGAATTTGTAAAAACTGATCCGTTTATTGTAGCTAAAATTACTCACCGTGAAGATATTCTGAATGTAGATGAAGGTGATGTGAACGAAGCTTTGGTAGCTGCCATAAAGGATCTGGCCGTTAAGGTTGTTTCCGGTTCTAATAATCTGCCGAACGAAGCAACATTTGCCATCAAAAATATCGACGGACTGCCGTTTCTGACCAATTTTATCAGCTCTAATCTTCCCTTTAAAATAAAGGATAAGCAAAAACTGCTTGAACGCGATAAAATCAAAGACCGTTCCTACCAGTTGTTGGAGGTTTTGGCGCGTGAAGCACAGTTACAGGAAATTAAAAACGATATTCAGGCTAAAGCCCGTGTGGATATCGATCAGCAGCAGCGCGAGTATTACCTGCATCAGCAGATGAAAACCATTCAGGATGAGTTGGGTGGAAATCCTATTGAAGCTGAGATACGCGAACTGAATGCTAAGGCAGCAAAGAAAAAGTGGAGTAAGGCAATCCGTGATGTATACGATAAAGAGGTTGCCAAGCTGGAACGGATGAATCCGGCAGCAGCAGATTATTCGGTTCAGTCAAACTATGTTTCTACTTTGGTTGAATTGCCGTGGGATGAGTATTCCAAAGATAATTTCAATCTGAACAGGGCTCAGAAAATATTGGATAAGGATCATTACGGACTTGAAAAAGTGAAGGACAGAATACTGGAATATCTGGCTGTTCTGAAGCTGAAAAATGATATGAAATCGCCTATCTTGTGTTTAGTAGGCCCTCCCGGAGTTGGTAAAACATCACTGGGGAAATCGATTGCAAAAGCACTGGACAGGAAATATGTACGGATGTCGCTCGGTGGTTTACACGACGAAGCAGAGATTCGTGGTCACCGTAAAACGTATATAGGGGCATTACCGGGACGCATTATTCAAAATATCAAAAAAGCAGGCACTTCAAATCCGGTGTTTATTCTGGATGAGATTGACAAGGTAAGTTCGGACTTTCGTGGCGATCCGGCATCTGCATTGCTAGAGGTGCTTGACCCGGAACAAAATAATACCTTCCATGATAACTACCTTGAAGTGGAATATGATCTGAGTAAGGTAATGTTTATTGCAACGGCTAACACGGTTGCATCAATTTCTCAACCATTACTTGATCGTATGGAGGTGATTGACGTGAGTGGCTATATCATGCAGGAAAAAGTGGAGATTGCCAAACGTCACCTTGTACCGCGTCAGATGGAGAATCATGGGCTTCAGAAAGGTGTGGTTAAGATCCCGAATAAAACGTTACAAGCTATTGTTGAAGGATATACCCGTGAATCGGGTGTGCGTGAACTGGATAAAAAACTGGCTACTCTGATGCGTCGTTTAGCACGAAAAGTTGCAAATGAAGAGCCGTTTGAAAAAACGCTTAACCCTGAGCATATTAAAGAATATCTTGGCACATCACGTTTTTCAAAAGAAGAATACCAGGGAAATGAATATGCAGGTGTAGTAACCGGTCTGGCATGGACCGCCGTTGGGGGAGAAATTTTATTTGTGGAATCCAGCCTGAGCAGAGGCTCGGGAGGTCGTTTGTCAATAACCGGTAACCTTGGCGATGTGATGAAGGAATCAGCTATGCTTGCTCTTGAATACATTAAATCTCATAACGAGGAACTTGGTTTGGATCAGCGTATCTTTGAACACTACAATGTGCACTTGCATGTGCCTGAAGGAGCTATTCCAAAGGACGGTCCTTCGGCAGGTGTAACCATGCTGACCTCTTTGGTTTCATCTTTTACACAACGGAAAGTGAAAAAGGGACTGGCAATGACGGGCGAGATAACCCTGCGTGGTAAAGTGTTGCCGGTTGGTGGAATTAAGGAGAAAATTCTGGCTGCAAAACGGTCGGGTATTACTGAAATTATTTTGTGTGAAGAGAACCGTAAGGACCTGGATGAAATTAAAGATATCTATATAAAGGGAGTGAAGTTCCACTTTGTTTCAAATGTAAAAGAGGTACTTGATCTGGCACTTTTGAAACAAAAAGTGGATCATCCGGTAAAATTTGACTTTTCAGACCATGGAGCTTCAAAGAATTGATTTTAAGGTAAATACTGAGGTTCAGATCCGTTTTAACGATATTGACGGACTTGGACATGTGAATAATTCGGTGTATTCCCAGTATTTTGATCAGGGCAGGATGCATTATTTCAACATGCTGAACGATAATCAGCCTGTGGACTGGCACGATGCCCGGTTGATTATTGCATCTACTCATATTGAGTTTATGCGTCCTATTTTTCTGGATGAGAAAATTGAGGTGCTGTCTAAGGTTTATAAGTTGGGTAATAAAAGTCTGAAAATGATGCAACACCTTACAGATAAAGAGACCGGTGAAATTAAAGCTACCTGCAAATCGGTGATGGTAGGCTTTGATCCCAAAACCAGCCAGTCTTTGCAATTGGCAGACAAATGGCGTTCAGCTATTGAGGGTTTTGAAGGATTGTGAGCAATAAAAAAGGAAGGGATTATTAAGGTATATGTAGGACTCCGCAGGAGTCCTTTTTATTTTCATTCAATTCATTCTACAAATGTTTGACCTCTAACGAGGTCATTTTATGTATTATCTCACTTTGAATTTTTGTATTCTTCTAAGATAAACATAAATCGTTCAAAAATGAAAAGTTTATACCTGTTTATTTTTCCTATTTACCTTATGTTGTTGTCAGTTTTTGCTTTAAATATGTTTTCCTTCACTGTTCAATACGTTTACGGTTTTAAAGCATTTTAATGATTATGACTCCGTAGGAGTCTTACATTTGTAGAAAAATGATCCTTCAATAAAACATGACCCCGGATGGGGTCAAACCCAATTGAATAAATACTTCAGATTATAATCGATTTGAAATTTCTCCAGAAACTCTATATATTCTTCTTTAAAGGATTTTATTTTGTGATGTTTTTTTTGATTAAGAATGTATTGAGCAACAGTATCAATTTGATTTCTGCTGTAAGAAAATGCACCAAAACCTTCCTGCCATGAAAAATTTATACCTGTTTATTTTGCCTATTTACTTTATGTCGTTGTCAGTTTTTGCTTTAAATATGTTTTCCTTCAATGTTCAATATGTTTACGGTATAAAAGTATTACTCTAATTATGACTCCGTAGGAGTCCAATATTTGTAGTTCCAATAATGAAGGAAATCCATGACCCTGTTAAGGGTCAAACATTGTATCAAATATTAGAATTATATTCGCCCATTTTCAGTTTTTTAAAATACAACTTTGAGGCATGTTTTACTTTAGGAGCCAGAAGCAAGGCAGCTATCATATTCGGGAATGCCATAAGGGCGTACGCTGAGTCGATAAGTGCAACAACTAGGTCAATGGATATTACCGCAGCTACAATTGACGAAGCAGCGCTTAATCCGTTATACAGATTTATATACCTGTGTCCGAACATAAATGATACACATTTGGATCCGTAATAAGGAAATGCAAATAGTGTGGATAATGCAAAAAATGATACACAAACAATCAGAATATAAGGTCCCCAGACGGGAAGTGCCGCGTCAAAAGCCATGGCTGTCAAAGTAATCCCGTCCACATCGGTGGAATGCCATACGCCGGTAACGATGATCGCGAGGGCAGTCATGGTACACACAATCAGTGTATCAATAATGGGTCCCAGCATGGCGACGAGTCCTTCGCGAACCGGTTCGTTTGTTTTGGCTGCTCCATGAGCGAGTGGTGCGGTTCCCATACCTGCTTCGTTACTGAATGCGGCTCGTTTAACACCGGTTATGATTATGGCTCCTACGGCGCCACCCAAAACGGCATCACCGCTGAACGCATCTTCGAAAATCAGTTTAAATGCGGGCAAAATTTTATCCGGTGAAGAAAAGATTATAAATAATACCAGGGCAACATAAATGACAACCATTAGCGGAACTAATTTACCGGTAACCTTTCCAATACGCTTAATGCCTCCGAAAATAACCACAGCCATTAACGCAGAAATGGCAATGCCTGTAATCAGGTCTGTCGTAAAGTTTCCGCCTAAATTATTTGGGATCAAAACCACATCGCGGATAACCTGCGTAAGTTGGTTCGCCTGAAATATAGGGAAGACAGCAATAGAAGCCACGAATGCAAAAAACACAGCCATAGGTTTCCACTTATTCCCGAGCCCTTCGGTGATATAATACATGGGACCACCCTGAATTTCACCCCTTGAATCTTTTCCGCGGTACATTACAGCCAGCGTACAGGTGAAAAATTTTGTCGATACACCGAGCAAAGCACTGATCCACATCCAGAAAATGGCTCCGGGGCCACCCATTGTTATTGCTACTGCAACACCGCTGATATTCCCCATTCCGATGGTTGCCGCCAATGCAGTAGACAAGGCCTGATAGTGGTTGATCTGGCCCTTTTCGTTTTTATTATCGTATTTCCCGGAAAGGATTTTTATGGCATGGCCAATATAGCGTACAGGAATTAAACGGGAGTAGATCAGGAAAAATAAACCGCCACCAAGTAAAAGGATCAAAAGGGGTGTTCCCCATACAAAATTGCTAAACTCGATGGCGACTTGTGTTATTCTACTCATTTTACGAATATACGGAAATAAAAATAAACATGTAATGATCTGAAAATGTGTGTATTAATTGATTTGAAAAATATTTTCTATCACCTGAATATGGAAATTGTTTTATGTATAATTTTGGCGTCAGAATGATTTTTAATTCTGAATGTACCATAAAGTTCTGGCAGTGCGCAAAGTATTTGCGGAAGCCGATAAGGTTGTTGTATCATACCGTAAAAGTTCTCATATATTCTGTGAGCTGAATTGTTATTCCTGTTGTACAAAACCTGATATTCAGGCGACCGTTCTTGAGTTTTTGCCATTAGCATATGATCTTTATAAAAAGGGTGAAGCGGAAACGTTTTATGATGAGCTTCAGAACAATGGGTTCAATACTATTTGTAAACTACTTGTTCCCTTTGCGGTAAATGGAGGTGAAATTAAGGGTTGTTCTAATTATAAATACCGTGGACTGATATGCCGCATGTTTGGGTATTCAGGGTTTTCGAATAAAAATGGTGAGATTCAATTGTCTACCTGTAAAATAATTAAGGAGGGACAAGGCAATAAAATAGCTGCCGCACCTGTTAATCCACCAGTAATGTCGGAATTTTATTACCGGTTAATGGATATTGACAGATCGCTATGCGTTCCTATGTTACCCATAAATAAAGCGATCCTGAAAGCAATAGAAGTGGTTTTATTCCATTACAGTTTTAAAGGAAAACGAACGGGATAACCTTTGTTGAAGGCATAAGATTATCTAATAATCAGGTTTACCCCAAACCCCTGAAGGGAGCCTGATTTTCAGCGACTTCCTTTAGGGAATTTAAGTTTAAAAAGGCTATGAGAATATTATTGACTTTTGAACAGTCTTTTTAGTTGAAGCCCTGTAATTTTCGTCAATATACCGGTACTCTCTGCTTTTTATTTTCCTGCTTGCATTATATTGAATATTTTTACAAAAAACTCTGAATGGGAAAATCCGGTTTCATCATAATTAGTCTAATATTTTTTGCATTTAAATGCCATTCGCAATTTCAAACTGAGGAATATCAACATGCATCTTTAGGATTTTCTGTGGTTGATGTTGCAACCGGTAAATCGGTTAAATCATTAAACCAGGATAAAAGTTTGGTCCCGGCTTCAACATTAAAACTGATTACTACAGCCACAGCTTTGGAAAAGCTCGGGAAGGATTACCGGTTTAAAACTGAGGTTTTGGCTTCAGCTATGCCAGTAAAAGGAGTCCTGAAGGGTGATCTGATCATAAAAGGCGGTGGTGATCCAACTTTGGGATCCCGATATTTTAACAGTAATATTTACAGCTTTTTAGAAGACTGGGTCACAGCAATTAAAAATAAAGGAATTACGGAAATAAAAGGGGATATTGTTGCTGACCTTTCATTATTTTACCCTGAACCCATCCCATCAAGGTGGATTTGGGAGGATATTGGGAATTACTATGGTGCGGGTGTATATCCTTTAAGTTGTTTTGATAACTATTACACATTAACATTTTATCCTGCAAAGGTTGGTGCTAAAGCAAGGGTTGCTTCTGTTGATCCTCAGATCAAAGGCATGACGTTTAATATAGAGGCAGTCGGAAGTCCTTTGATTAGGGACAGCGCTTATATTTATGGAGGACCATTTGAGCTGCAAAGGGTCGTTAGAGGTTCAGTTCCTGCCAATAAAATTGACTTTCCCATAAAGGGTTCAATTCCTGATCCCCCGAAGGTTTTACTGGAAATGCTGAAAGAAAAGCTATTGACTTCAGGAGTCAAGGTGAGTGGAGATGTGGTACTCTCTTACAATCCGGTTCAGGCCGGACTAAAAATTACAGAAACCCTTTCGCCTTCGTTACATGAGATTGCTGAAAATGTAAATTTTAATAGTAACAATCTTTTTGCTGAACATCTGTTCAGAGCATTGCAGCCAGACGGAGATATTCATCAAATTACCAATGATCTGAAAACATTCTGGGAGAAAAGAGGTATCCCTACGGCATCATGTTTTATGTATGATGGATCAGGCTTGTCGCCTTCCGATGCAGTGTCTGCAAAGTTTATGACAGATGTTCTGGTCTATATGGCTACAACCGGCAGAGCGGGTAAACCATTTATGGAAACCATTCCACAGGCAGGCAGAGAAGGATCGGTCAGTTATTTTCTCAGGGATTTAAAAAGTGCGATAGTTCTTGCCAAATCCGGATCAATGGACAATACCCGCTGTTATGCAGGATATATTAAAAAAGACGGGAAGACATTTGCATTTTCGATAATGGTGAATAAATTTACATGTTCACAAAAAAAAGTCATCCAGGATATTGAGGCCTGGCTGAGCCAAATGATTGAGACATTATGATAATCAGTCACTATTTAAAATCAGTATCCATTTTAACTACAGTGTTATTAACCATAGCACTTATTGTACTGAATCTGTATGTCCCTTATGATTATCATCCAACAATTAAGTTTTTGCCTTTGGCAGATTCTCTGGTCAGCAGATTTTCTGAAAATAAATATGTGAATGCGGTTACTCTGTTTGTGATTGCCAATATCATTGCATTTTTTTCCTATATAATCAACGACAGGTTTATCATTCTTACGCAACGAAGTTATTTCCCTTATTTTATTGCCGGAACACTGATCGTAGCCGGACCGTATATGCAAACATTATGTGCAACGCATTTCAGCTTTTTATTTGTATTTTTTTCACTGTATGCGATTTTATCCATCAAAGAAGGTAGCGATAACAGATATAACATTATTAATGCTTCATTAATCCTTTCGATAGGCAGTTTTATACAGTTCCAGGTCTTATTTTTTCTTCCGGTGTTATGGATTGCTGCATCAATGCAGAAAAGTTTTAATTTCAGGGCTTTTCAGGCATCTTTACTGGGGGTGATTCTGCCATACATGATAGTTCTAGGGGCATTTTATGTGTTTGGGTCAGTTGATACAATCCTTATCCCGATTAAAGAAACCATGCAGTTTAAAGGCTGGGATATGCAGAGCATTCCTGATGGTTTCTGGCCCATGTTTTTGGGTGTAGCACTGTTTGTTGTTATTGGTTTTTTTTCATTTTTGCGATACCGGGAACGTTTGAATACCATTTCGCGGCGCAGCATGGAAATTTTTATTGTGTTTATGCTGGCTAATTTTCTGTTATTTATTATTGGGATTCTGCCGTTGCAGGCCAGTCTCGTTTATGGCTCACTTTCAGCCGGAATAATACTTTCAGGTCTTTGGATCCGCATCAGTGTAAGGGCAAAACGACTGATGTACTACACCTATCTTATCATGTTGCTGATCAGTTTCATCGTTAAATTCTGATCCGGATGGGAAAACCAACTGTTGCCGTATATGCCATTCCGGAATGCTATCCTGCCGGTACAATTGCGTATGCGCACGATCATGCTATCGCCGTCATGCAGGATGGTAAGCTAATGAAATATCTGCACCTTGAACGTAAAACAAGGATAAAGCGCGATAACCGTTTGCAGGATCATTTATATGATTTACTGAAAGATGCCGGATTATTGAAAAAGGATTTTGACCTGGTCTCTGTTGATTCCGTGCAGGGTAGAAGCTTTATTACAAATGATGGTAAAATCCGGGTGGAGGCTGGTCCTGTAAAAGAATTATCTGCCGGTTTGGAAGAGCCAGGTTGCTGGTTTCTTGATGGTCCGAAGCAGGCTTATGTGGTAAACCATGAACTGGCACATATATTTTCTAATCTGCCTTTTTATAAAGGATTTAAGGAAAACAGCCTGTTAATTCATTTTGACGGTGGAGCCAGTAAAAGCAACTTTTCTGCCTGGCATTTTAAAAATAAAAAACTGATTCCTGTTGAAGCCCACTGGGAACTGAAACAGTTAAGTTCACTTTTTAATGCAAATGCGCTTACGTTTAATATTATAGGAGCAACATTTACAGATCAACACAGTGTTCCGGGAAAATTTATGGGATTTGCAGGATATGGTGACCCGGATGAAAAGATTCGTGCATTTTTAGAACAGCATAAGTTTTTTCAGGATACCTGGGGTAAACCTTCTTTTTTCCTTAAATCATCAGAGAAGGAGTTTGGAATTAAGCTGAACGAGTATGATCAGAATAATCCATACATACAGAATGTTGCTGCCACCATGCATGAGTATTGGGTGGAAACATTACTGACGAAGATGGGAATGCTGAAACAAAAAACAGGAGCTGATCATTTATATTACAGCGGTGGTTCAGCTTTGAATATAATTGCGAATAGCAGGTTAGTAGATTCCGGATTATTTAGTTCGATATATATTCCACCTTGTACGGATGACAGCGGACTGGCACTTGGTGCAGCGGCTTTTATGGAATATCAAAAAGGGAATACAATAGAAAAAATCCCGCCGTATATTAACTCATGGGGAATTGAAGACTATAAAGTAGAAATAGATACTGGAGTGGTCAGCAATGTTGCGGATGGTATTGCACGGGGCAAAGTCTTTGGCATATGTAATGGTTATGGCGAATGCGGTCCGCGAGCCTTAGGTAACCGGAGTATTATTGCCAGGGCAGATTCCAAATCACTGGCTCAAAAAGTGAGTTGTGAAATGAAGCAACGTGAATGGTACAGGCCTGTAGCACCTCTTATGCTGGCAGAAAATGTGCCGTATTTTACAAATACGCTGGCACATCATTTAAAGAAATATATGCTGTACGATGCTCCGGTTACACATCATAAGAATGAGTTGGAAGGTGCTACGCATGTGGATGGTACTGCCCGGATTCAGGCATTGTTTCGAAAGGAGGATAATCCATGGATGTACGAATTATTGAAAATACTGGATCAGAAATATAACATCAAAGCCTTGATTAATACCTCCTTTAATCAGAGGGGAGAACCCATTGTGCATACTAAAACCGATGCAATAGATGCAGTCAAAGCTATGAAGCTGGATGGCTTAATAGTAAATGGGAAGATGCAATTCATCGGATAAGTTCAATTCATTTTGTGACTATCATAAAATTTATTTGGCGTACAAAAATTAATTTTCATAAATTTGCGCATCATGAAAATTAATCGCTTTCATATCACCCCGGATCTGGTCTGCTAAACAGTAGACCCCACATCCACATTTACCATTTATTTTTTTATTTATTAATCTTTTAATCAGGAGGAATTGTTATGAAGACAATCGAATTATTATATCGGTACTTACCGGATTTATCAAAACGAGTGAATAATGCTGTTTATTCAGAGAATATTAACCGACATAAAAATCGATTACGGCAACAAAAATGGAAAAACTGAAACAAAATATAAAAAAAAGAACTACCCGCTTAAACTACAGGGAAATCAAACATGACATTATGGATGCCCTGCGTGGTAACGAAAAAGATTTTACTACCGGAAGCATCAACAAAGCCATATTTATTCTGGCAGTTCCAATGGTTCTGGAAATGCTGATGGAATCTGTATTTGCCATTGCAGATATTTTTTACGTGAGTAAGCTGGGAGCAGAGGCAATAGCCACTGTTGGCATTACAGAGTCGCTGATTACTATTGTATATGCGCTTGGTATAGGATTAAGTACCGGCGTTTCAGCCATGGTGAGCCGAAGGATTGGAGAAAAGCGATATGGCGTTGCTGCACGATCAGCTTATCAGGCCATCATTACCGGGGTATTTATTTCGGCTCTGATTGCCGTCCCTGGAATAATTTTTGCCAAAGACATTCTGCGGTTAATGGGAGCTGAGCAGGTAATCATTGATCAGATGTCTGGATATACATCGGTGATGCTGGGCGGAAACCTGAGTATAATTCTACTGTTTATTATTAACGGCGTATTTCGTAGTGCCGGAAATCCTGTGCTGTCGATGTATGTGCTGGGGTTTGCCAATGGCATCAATATAATCCTTGACCCTTTGCTCATATTCGGAATCGGACCGTTTCCCGAAATGGGAGTGGAAGGTGCTGCTGTGGCAACAACTATAGGGAGGAGTCTTGCAGTACTTCTGCAGCTTTATCTTTTGATAAAAGGCAAAGGGCGTATTAAATTTAAAGGTATTAGTCTGCTACCGGATAAAAAGCTGATAAAAAAGCTGCTGGATCTGTCATGGGGCTCTATCAGTCAGTACATTGTAGCAACATCCAGCTGGATCATTCTGGTGCGCATAATTGCCATTTATGGCAGTGATGTGTTGGCAGGTTATACAATTGCACTGCGTATTGTTGTATTTGCTTTGTTGCCATGTTTTGGAATAGCAAATGCTGCCTCTACATTGGTAGGGCAGAACCTGGGTGCCGAACGACACGACAGGGCCGAGAAATCGGTATGGATAGTTGGCAAAACAAATATGATTACTATGGGAATTCTTGGACTGATCCTGGTGATTTTCCCTTCTGTATTTCTGGAATTTTTTTCTTCCAGCGAAACAATCATCAGGTATGGATCGGAAGGCCTGAGAATCATCAGTCTGGGATTTCTTTCTTACGGACTTGGAATGGTGATGGTTTCTGCTTTGAATGGGGCAGGAGACACCCGGACACCTTTCAGGATTAATGTAATCAGTTTCTGGCTGTTCGAAATACCGTTGGCCTGGTTGTTATCTAATTGGGTGGGCTGGGAACAGCATGGTGTCTATCTTGCCATTATAACAGCTGAAAGTATTATGACCTTTTTCGCCTATATGGCCTTCAAAAAAGGAAAGTGGAAATTAAAAGAGGTATAATAATAACAATACTCACCGGTTGAATGCAACAAAGTTTGTAATGATCACCCGGTGAGTAACTTGTTATAGCTACTTTATTTTGTGATCCTGACCGGTAATTCAGTTATTTTTGTTAAAATAGTGCCTCAGTATTTAAAAGGACTATGAACTTTAGAGATATTGTATTTTTGTCCGTTGCCGAAAATTTGAGCTTTTCCAAAGCTGCCGAAGAATTATTAATAAGTCAGCCGGCTGTAACCAATCATATTAAGGAGCTGGAAGGGAAATATCAGACGGCGCTTTTCGAAAGGAAAGGGAACAGAATTTACCTGACTAAGCCGGGTAAGCTGTTGTATAATTATCTTAAAGTTATCAGGCAACAGTACCGCGAAATTGAATTTGAGTTGGGCCAGATTAACAATAATTTTAAAGGATCGCTGAGAATAGGGGCAAGTTCTACAATTTCGCAATATGTTATTCCAAAGGCTCTGGCTGCATTTTATAAACGGTATCCCCAAATAGAGCTGTACCTTTTGAATGGGAATTCGTTCGAGATGGAACAAAAGTTGATAGAAAATGAAGTTGATATTGCTTTGGTAGAGAATGAATCGTCAAAGTCGAATATACGCTACATCGACTTTTGGGACGATGAAATTATTGCAGTAGCCAGTAGTAACAGCGTTTATGCTAAACGCAAAGTTATTTCTCCTGCCGATTTAAAAGAAATTCCTGTTGTTTTAAGGGAAAAAGGTTCGGGAACACTGGAAGTGATCCAGAAATCCCTGAAACGGCACAATATTATTCTTGATAAATTGAACATTCTGATTCATCTTGGAAGTACTGAAGCCATTAAAAATTTTCTGCTGGACTTTGATGGCATTGCTTTGGTCTCGGAGAAATCTATAGAAAAAGAACTGCAGCTAAAAGAAATTGTAAAGATTAGCCTGAAAGGCATTCAGTTTAACCGTAAATTCAGGATTGCTCTGCTTCAGGGAAATGCTTCTTTCACCCCAAAACTATTTATGGATTTCCTGTATTCTTATAATTTTTAGTTATAGTTTATAATTATTTTCTATTTGATCTGATTATAATCTGTTCATACATTTGTCGCAAACTTTAAAAGACGAACCGTATGACCTTTTTTAGAAAACATGCCAAAACCATTTATGGAGTTGTATTGTTTGTTTGCCTGCTTCCGTTTATGACGCCGGCAATTGCTTTGCTGACAGGTATTCTGTTTTCTGTTTTGGGAATTACGCATAAAAACATTCATAAATACACTTCGTATGCTTTACAGGCTTCTATTGTTTTGCTTGGATTTGGAATGAATTTGGCCCAGGTACTTTCTGCTTCCAAAACCGGTTTTGCAGAAACTGCCATATCAGTAACACTGGTTATGTCGTCAGGAATCCTTTTGGGATGGCTGTTAAAAGTTGAGCCGAAGACAGCGTTGCTTATTTCTGCCGGTACGGCAATATGCGGAGGAAGTGCTATCGCTGCTGTTTCTCCTGTTATAAATGCAAAAAACAATCAGATTTCATTTGCGCTTATTACTGTATTTGTTTTGAACGCTATCGCCTTATTCATTTTCCCGGTTATTGGCCATTACCTAAACCTTAGTCAGGAACAATTTGGGAACTGGGCTGCTATTGCTATTCACGATACAAGTTCAGTTGTCGGGGCCGGGGCCACCTATGGTTCAAAAGCATTGCAGGTTGCCACAACAGTGAAATTGATCAGGGCTTTGTGGATCATTCCTTTGTCGGTAGTCATTGCACTATTTAATAAGGGGAAAACATCAGGTAGAATAAAATTCCCCTGGTTTATTCTGCTTTTTGCAGTCGCAGTGGTTGTCGCATATCTTTTCCCGGAAATGAAGAATACATTTGCTCATTTTTCGTGGCTGGGAAAACGTGGAATGGTTATTGCCCTGTTTCTTATCGGATCAAATATTTCTGTAGCAGAGATTAAGAAAGCCGGGATAAAAAGTTTCGCATTGGGTATTATGCTATGGTTTATTATTGGGTCAACATCGCTTTATTTGTTAACACGATAGATTTCTATTCCGTCGTATTAACCATGGAAATTACTAGTACGGCATTTATGTTTAATCATTCTGTCTTCCATAATTTTTATTGACAAACGGTTGAACAAAAAGTTATTGGCAGTTTTTAAGTGGATATCTGTTTCTGTTCCTTGTGCTGAGGTCGTTTAGTTTTTTAATATGTATTATTCTGAATGCTATTTTTTTACCAACTTATAAGCAGCAAGTGTATTATGACCAAAGGTTGGCACCAAAACAATATTTTTATCCTTGATAAATCCTATATCTGCTGTGTTTATCTTTTTGTCTATCGTATTTAAGAGAGATTGCTTTTTCATGTCGGGAGTAATCAGGGTTAACTCCCCATTCCAGTTTGATACGATATAAGTCTGATCTGCAACCTCAATAATACCATCTGCGCTTGGTAAACCATCCAAAGCTTTTGATTTTGTCATACTGTCAAAATCAACCGAATAAAGTTCTCCGTCACTCATGGAAAGAATCAATAAATCGTCTTTTTGATCCAGTAATCCATTTGGACGATTGATCTCTTTATTCAGAAACAGATCAACTTCACCATCCAACGCAGTGTATACATTATCAGAATCCATATCAGAAACATAGATTCTGCCATTGGGTGCTACAGTAATGTCATTCAACATTCCTGCATTGAATACAGGAAGCCGCTCCATGATTTTATCTTCACTTGTATTCACAACAGCTATATTGTCGATGTCCGCTGCATACAGTATGTTTTTGTAGAGCCCCAGACCTTTTGGTGCATCCAGAGTTGTAATCCAGTATCGGTCAATTATTTTCCCTTCCGGGCTTACTTTGGCAATAAAGCCATTTCCGTCTTTTGTCCTCGGGTCACCGTTTATACAGGAAACATAGATCACATTATGTACAGAATCGAATACGGCAGACTCAGAAGTTGTAAGAAGTGAGTCCGTTTCCCAGATTTTTTCAAGACTGTACTTTACAGTTTCTTCAGCTTGTTTTGGTTTTGATTTACACGAAATAAAAACTGCAATGCTTAAAAGAATAACCAGATATTTCATACTATTAATTATTAAGAAGTTTCACAAAAACAATAGATATTACTCTAACATTAAACGTTTATAGAATAATAAAGTTGAAAAAATATTGTGTAAATTACTGACAGTCAGCGAAGAATTTCAGAGTACGGAATTGGAGTATTGGGAATCTATTGAGTCAATTAATCAATTTTCATAATATTTATCCCGCTTTTTGGGAAAACTTTCCCTAAATTAAACTGACAAAAAACCTGTTCTTTTTTATTTTTTTCTCAATTTGTAGTGCAAGTTTAGTTGTTAATTTAAATACGTAATATTATGAAAAAACCTTTACAATTTTTAATGTTATTATTTCTGGTATCAACTGCCGTTGGACTAGCTCAAACGCAGGAAGGATTAGTGGGATACTGGAAGTTCGATGAAGGAACAGGTACTACTGTTAGTGATGAATTGGGAACTACAAATGGTGAATTGGTCAATGCTGTTGAAGCAACATGGGCAGATGGATACATGGGGAAAGCTCTTGATTTTTCTCAGACCGATGGAAATCCTGCGTATGCAAGATTTGACGGGTCAGGTGTGGCTGACATTGATGGGAGCTTCTCTATGATGTGTTGGGTTAAGAGTCCTATGTCGCCGGATGGTGATACTGAATATTCTATTATCAGTAAAGGTGTCCCATTTCTTGTAACAGACGGTATTGATGGTGGATGGTATCATCTTTCATTAAAGGATGGTAAAATTCGTTTTATGTTGTGGGATGAATCTCAATTACCTTCACCGGCTGGGGATCTTCCTGACGGATTTACCTGGGATGAAAATACCTGGTATCACATTGCATGTGTATTTGATAAAGACGCAGGATTTTTATATACCTTTTTGAACGGAGAGTTAATCTCTGATGCTGCCAATACCATGTCAGGCAGTTTACATAATAATGAAGACCTGACGTTTGGTAGCGTAGCCACAGGTGTTCAAACAACGCCAGGAGGGTCAGGAGATCCGTTCTGGGGAAGTAACTATATCGGTTCCCTTGATGAAGTGCAGCTATATAATGTTGCTTTAACTTCAGAGCAGATCAAGTCAATCTACGATGCTTATATGACTGTGGGCGTGGACAGTAAACAAGTGGAAAAACTTACTGTTTTCATGAATCCTTACAGTAATATGTTAACCATAAATAACGCTGAACGCTTAACTAAAGTTAAGGTTTATGCTTTGACAGGTCAGGTGGTTAAGATCATTGATACTTCTATGGCTCCAAGTGTGAGTGTGAATGTGTCTGATTTGTCGAAGGGAACATATATTGTGAAAGCTTATCGTACGGATTATTCTGTAGTTGCTTCTAAATTTGTAAAGCAGTAATACGGAATTACGTTTAATCCGCGAAAAAAATCTTATTAAGGTTAGATAATGTATCAGCCCATCGGCATAATGAAAGTTATGTGATGGGCTGTTTTGCATTAATTGCAGAATCATGAATGCCTTTGTTCTGTATTATCAGGATTAAAAGGAACGATTCCGATGTAACCATTAACCGGAATCTGATAAATGCAATGTAAGGCTGACCTTTAATAAATCCTGAAATATCAACTTTTTTGAATAGTGAATATTAAAACACATTTAGATGAAAAAAAATATAACGTTTATTCTGATACTGTTCTTGTTTACCATAGCTGTACAGGCACAGGATCAGCTTTATAACGAAATAGCTGATAAGGTAACCCTGATCGTTGCCAGGGATGGTTCAGGTCATTTTGACCAGGTTCAGGCTGCCATAGACTCCATTAAAAAAGCTGCCACTCCGGATGCTGTAATATATGTAAAGAATGGCGTATATGAGGGAATAATTTCTGTGAGTTCAACAGTTAAAAATCTGACCATCGTTGGTCAGGATGTCGATCATACAATTATTACAGCTCAACCAACCCATGGAGATGGTGGGTTTGGGACAGCATCTGTGAAGATTGCTTCAGAAGACTTTTTGGCTTTAAATCTGACCATCGAAAACAGTTACGGCGTTGGAAACCAGGCGGAAGCCTTGGCTACAGCCACAAAAGACAGGCAACAGTTTGCGCATTGCAGATTTATCGGTTTTCAGGATACCTACTATTCAGGAACGCCTTACCGTAACTATTTTAAAGATTGCCTTATTATAGGAGCCGTGGATTATATTTTTGGAAACAGTACGGTTATTTTTGACAGTTGCCAGATCCATAACCTGAGAGACCGCAGTTGGATAACTGCTGCCAGCACCAGTTCCAGGAGCAGGTTTGGATATGTCTTTCAGAATTGTTGGGTAACAGCTGAATATGGAGTGAGGAATGTTTACTTCGGACGACCCTGGAAAGACTATCCCAAGGTGATGTTTATGAATTGTTATCTGACCGATTGTATCAGTCCGCTGGGCTGGGATAATACCTGGTATAATCCTGATGATATCGGCAATGTGCAGTTTTATGAATACCATAATTATGGTCCCGGATCTGCTACAGATAACAGGATAAGCTACAGTAAAAGGTTAAACGATGAAGAGGCAAGTGTTTATGTTATGGATACTGTTTTTGGCACAAATAATTATCCGGCTTTAATTAAAACAGAATGGTCGCCGGATGTGGCAGAAGATCCCTTATATATTGCTGTTAAAAAGTATTTTAAATCATTTCTGGATGAAGATGTCACCAAGGCGGATCTTTCAGCACTTAAACTGAATGGTGAGGATGTGCCGGGATTTGATCCTGCAAACGAAGCTATAACGGTGACGTTACCATCAGGAACAACAGAATGGCCTGTACTGGAAGCTGTTCCTGTGTCGTCAGATATGGAAGTGAGGATCATCTATCCGAAGGAGATTCCGGGTGCTGCAACAGTGGTCGTGAGTTCAAAATATAAAGCGACGCACAAAGCTTATACTGTAAATATCCAGAATGATCAGACCATCAACCTTGAAATACCTTATGACATCAAACCTATTATTTTAAACCAGAATATTTATGATTGCTATGATGCAACTGATGAGATTTCAATCAGTGATGGTTTGTCCGTTTTTCCAAATCCAGCCGAGAGCAGGTTTACGTTAAGTTTTCGGGGATATCCGGATAAGGAGCCTGTATTGATTCAGGTTTATAATTTTATGGGTCAACGGATTTATTCAGAAGCATTAAGTGCGGACCAAATAAGGATGGATAACGTAATTGATTTGTCCGGATTTAGTGCAGGGCAATATATGGTCAATGTACATTCTGAGCATAAAAATTACTCAGGAATAGTTATTTTAAAATAATCCGGTAACAAATAAAAACATTGGAAAATGAAAAGAATAAGTATAATAACATTCCTGTTAACTATGGCTACAATATATTCCGTGGCACAGATAGATGGATATAAAAACAGGGCAGTTAATCAGAATGAGACAGTGATTATAAAACTGGAAGGAACAGAGGGAACTGTTGTTTGGGAAAAATCGAATGATAAAATTACATGGGAGGTTATCAATGGAGTAACAGATCAACTGGAATTTGTGGCTGATCAAACCACTTATTTCCGTGTAATTTCCACCGTTGATGATTGTTTGCCAGATACATCTGAATTAGGAAGTGTTACGGTGTATGGTGAAATGTCGGATATTGATGGTAATACGTATAAAACGATTCAGATAGGAAATCAGGTATGGATGGCGGAAAATCTGCGTGTAACACATTATCCGGACGGTCAGCCAATATTTAATGGTGTGGCGGATTCTTCATGGGCTTACACTGATTCTCTTGCATTTTGCTGGTATAATAACGATAGTGCTGCATATGCTGCAAGTCATGGTGCGCTTTATAACTGGGGAGCGGCTATGAATGGGAGTTTTACCAGTTCAGAGGTCCCCAGCGGTGTGCAGGGAGTCTGTCCGGATGGCTGGCATTTGCCCAGCGACATGGAGTGGCAGATACTGGAACAGTCGCTTGGTATGAGCTCCACAGAGACCGTAGAAACCGGATGGAACGGTACGAATGAAGGTTCTAAAATGGCAGGCGAAAGTCATCTTTGGGGGAAGGGCGTACTGATCTCCGATGAACAGTTTGGTGAATCAGGGTTTAACGGATTGCCAACCGGAGATCGCACCTGGGATGATGAGAGTATTTTTTATGGAGAAGGCATATTCGGAACCTGGTGGACATCAACCAGGCTGAAAAGTGACAATACCTGGTCCAGGTACATTCAGTTCGACCGGATGGAGATACGTCGGGCCGGCACCTGGAAGTGGAACGGAAACAGTGTGCGATGCGTTAAAAATTAAATATTAATCGTTAATAACGTGAGTCTGAAATTTCAGGCTTTCGTTATTTTTCATTATGCATTATAAAACAATTTTAACGCGCAGGATTTTGAAACCTGATATATAACTTTTATATTGTAATCGATTGCATAAAATTTATTTTTCAATTTTTACTAACGATAAAATTTTACATTATGAGAAAAAAACATTTACTTTTTGCATTTACTTTTGCCTTAATATTTAGTACGGGTGTGACAAAGGCACAGTTGTCCTTTGATGCTAATATTGTTTCCCACTGGTCCTTTGATGACGAAACGGCCTCGGATTCAAAAACAGGAGCAACCGGTGTAATCGTAGGTGATGCTGTAACTTTTACTGATGGGATTTCAGGTAAAGCTATTGACTTTAGCAGCTACGTGACCGGTGACATTGCTGGTGTGGTGGTTAAGGATGATGGGAGTAATTTAACTGCCATTAATTTTACGTCAGAATCTTTCTCCATTTCTCTTTGGGCAATTGTTGATCCAACCTTAGATGAACAGACACAAATAATTAAGGGTACAAATGGAGCTGATGCAACTGACTTTGAAGGAAATGCCGTAAATAATGCCAATGGATACAGATATACTATACAAACAAAACAGGGTGAAATACGTTTTGCAATTGATGATAATGATGATTTTGGAGGTAAAACCCAGTTAGGTGTTAATATTGCTGATCTCGCCAATCCATACCCTACCGGGGAATGGGTAAATATTGTTGGCGTGAGAGATCGTAATGCTGGTAATTTGTACTTGTATCTTAATGGAGCGCTAATTGG
Organism: Quyinboa mangrovi; assembly: GCF_042219825.1. Lineage (NCBI taxonomy): Bacteria > Pseudomonadati > Bacteroidota > Bacteroidia > Bacteroidales > Quyinboaceae > Quyinboa > Quyinboa mangrovi. Next base: position 80,910 of record NZ_JBHJHQ010000003.1, on the reverse strand, counting down.
CGAAGCGGCTGATGCAACCGGTGATTTAAATATAGCCGGGCAGGATTTGGTGATTGGCAATTATGTTACCGGTGCCAATGTAACCATGGGACCTATTGATGAAGTTATGATCATGAACAAAGCGTTATCAGCTGATGAGGTTGCCGAACTATACAATAATTTAGCTACCAGCTTTAATGCACCTAAAGTGTCAATCGGAACATTAAAAATTCAACCAACTTTTGTTAACAGCTCATTGTCTATCCATGAAGTATCTGATTTCAATACCATTGAAATCTATAATTTAACCGGAGCACTGGTTAAGTCTGTAAACAATGTTGAAAGCAACGTTACATTAAATGTAAATGATCTTTCAAACGGAAAATATATTGTAAAAGGAATTAGTCAGAATAAAGTTAACGTTGGCAGCTTTATTAAGCAATAAAACTTATTTACAGGTAATAAAGACCCGGGTAAAATTTATCCGGGTTTTTTATTGTGAGGATTTTATAATTATGATCACTTTTTGAGAACATCCCTGACAATTTCGTCTTATTAAGGCTTTTTAGATAAACATTTTATGTTATTCAACATTTAAAACTTATTTTTGCAAAAAATTAATTACAGAAAAATAAAATACAATGGGTAAAATTTCAGACTATGTTAAACCGGGTGTAATTTTCGGTGATGATGTAAACAAAGTATTTGAATTAGCAAAGGCAGGTCAGTTTGCACTTCCTGCAGTTAATGTTGTTGGCTCAAACTCAGTGAATGGAGTTATGGAAGCAGCAAAAAAAGTTAATTCTCCGGTAATTATACAGTTATCAAATGGTGGTGCATCATTTTTTGCTGGTAAAGGTGCATCTGGTGAAGGCCAGGAAGTAGCTATTTTAGGTGGCATTGCTGCTGCTAAATATATTCATACGGTGGCTGAAGCTTATGGTATTCCTGTTATTTTACATACCGACCATGCAGCTAAAAAATTACTTCCCTGGATTGACGGTTTGTTAGATGCCAGCGAGGAAAACTTTAAAGCTACAGGCAAACCATTGTTTTCTTCACACATGCTCGACCTTTCTGAAGAACCGCTTGAAGAAAATATTGCAATAAGCAAGGAATACCTGAAACGCATGAGCAAAATGGGTATGACTCTTGAGATTGAATTAGGAATTACAGGTGGTGAAGAAGACGGTGTAGACAACTCAAGTGTTGATAACTCTTTACTGTATACACAACCGGAACACGTATATTATGCTTATAAAGAGTTAAGCGAAGTTTCTTCTAATTTTACTATCGCTGCTTCTTTTGGCAATGTTCATGGTGTGTACAAGCCGGGAAATGTGGTATTGAAACCTTCCATCCTTGGAAATTCACAGGAATATATTAAGGATAAAGATGGATTATCTGTTGACAAGCCAGTTAACTTTGTATTCCATGGAGGTTCGGGATCATCACTCGAAGAAATTCGTGAAGCCATTGGTTATGGTGTAATTAAAATGAATATTGATACTGATACTCAGTGGGCCTTCTGGGATGGTGTTCGTATATTTGAAGCAAAGAATCATGATTACCTGCAGGGACAGATCGGAAACCCTGAAGGTGATGATAAACCAAATAAAAAATATTACGATCCAAGAAAATGGTTACGTGCCGGTGAGGAGACATTGGTAGCACGTTTAGTGCAGGCATTTAACGATCTTAATAATATTGATACATATTAATCCATAGTATCATTCACAAAAAAAGGCGCTCAATAAGCGCCTTTTTTTATTCGTGAAACAGGGACGTGCTTAGATAGCGTTCTCCTGTGTCGCAAACAATCGCGACAAATGTTTTTCCTTTATTTTCGGGTAAGCTTGCCAGCGATAGTGCTGCCCAAACTATAGCACCGGAAGATATTCCGCAAATGATACCTTCTTCCTTCATCAGCCTTCTGGCAGTTTCAAACGCGTTATCGTTTGAAACAGGAACAATTTCATCAATAAGTTCTGTTTTACAGTTCCCGGGAATAAATCCGGCACCGATGCCCTGTATTTTATGTGATCCAGGCTCCCCTCCTGATAACACCGGCGAATCTTTTGGTTCAACCGCCACATTTGTAACCGATGGTTTTTTCTCTTTAAGTATTGTGGATACCCCTGAAAATGTTCCACCGGTACCTACGCCCGAAATAAAAAAATCTATCGTACCATCCGTATCGTTCCATATCTCAACAGCAGTAGTACGTTTATGGAATTCTATGTTAGCAGGATTTTCAAACTGCATGGGCATGAAAGAACCATCAATATCTTCGAGTAATTCGTTCGCTTTTGCTATGGCACCTTTCATCCCTTCGGTAGCAGGTGTAAGGACAACTTTAGCACCTAAACCCTCCATGAGCTTTCGGCGTTCTATGCTGGCAGATTCAGGCATTACAATGATAACATGGTAACCTTTAACAGCGCTAACCATTGCAAGTCCGATACCTGTATTACCCGAAGAAGGTTCTATAATGGTTCCTTCCGGTTTAAGTACACCTCTTTTCTCTGCATCTTCAATAAGAGCAAGCCCGAGTCTGTCTTTTACTGATCCTCCGGGATTTGCAGATTCCAGTTTAACAAACACGTTAGCATCTATACCTTTTGTGAGTTTATTTAATCTGACAAGTGGTGTATTACCAATCAGATCAATAACACTATTTGCAACTTTCATGCGTATAACTTTATATGTTTTTCAAGAATATCAGCAGGAATAAATTGTGGAAACTACTGACAGAGCACTTACTATTTCTCAGATAGTTTTTGTTCCAGCATGCCTGAGTTAGAAAGAATTTCTACCGCTTTCTGAAAAATATCGTCCTGTTCATTCATTACCTGGTAGTATTCACTGATATCAAAAATATCGCGGGCAACCAGAGCTTTAAACTGTGCAGAGATTAGCGGCAGCGAATGTTTAAATTGCTCATCGTTGTATTCCAGTTTTGCTTTTTCACCATTCGCAATCAGCTCATCCAGCATATCCTGTGTCACGAAAAATTTAGTATCAAACATGGCAAAGTCAGGATACAGGCTGTTTAATTCCTGTCTGTGTTTGTCAACATAGTTTAAAACCGTTTTGTTCATCACGCCTTTGGCTACCAGGCTTCTGTGGTAATCGGTGATAACAGCTGTATCAATAGGAACAAAAACGTCGGGCATAATGCCACCACCTCCATATACTGTCCGGTTCAGGACAAGCGTTTTATACTTTAATGAGTCGGGGAAATGTATGCTGTCCTCTGAAAGGAGTTCGCCATTATTATACCGGTTAATGATTTCTTTCCGGTATTCAGCCCGGCCATGATTGTAAGGCTTTTGTATCAACCTTCCGGAAGGGGTATAGTATTTTGCAGTGGTCAGGCGCATGGCAGAACCGTCTGGTAAATTAAACTGTCGCTGTACCAAACCTTTGCCAAAACTTCTGCGACCCACTATCAGTCCCCTGTCCCAATCCTGTATTGCCCCGGATAATATTTCGCTGGCAGAGGCAGATGATTCATCTATCAATACCACCAGTTCGCCTTTTTCAAATTTTCCGCCTTTTGTAGCGCGAAAGGTTTGACGTGGACTGTTAAGACCTTCTGTGTAAACAATAAGTTTATTGTTTGAAAGGAATTCGTCAGCCAGACCAGTTGCAGCATTCAGATATCCACCTCCATTACCTTGCAGATCAAGAATGAGACTTTTCATTCCATCCTTTTTCAGATCATTAAGGGCGGTTGAAAATTCGTCAAGTGTTGTTCCTGAAAACCTGTTCAGTTTAATATAACCTATATCGTCATTAACCATGTAAGCTGCGTCAAGACTGTGAAGCGGAATTTTATCACGTACAATGGTAAATTCCAATAACTTCTTCGTTCCATTCCGTTTTATTTTTACCGTGACCTCGGTACCTTTATCTCCCCTAAGCCTGTCAGTTACATTCTTATTTGTTATTCCGATTCCTGCAACCATATCATCATCAATATAAATGATCCGGTCCCCTGCCAGTATCCCTACTTTTTCGGAAGGTCCCCCGGGAATAGGATTGACAACCATTAAGGTGTCATCCAGAATATTGAACTGAATCCCGATCCCTTCAAAATTTCCCCGCAACGGTTCATTCATGCGTTTAACCTCTTCGCTGTTCATATAAACCGAATGCGGATCCAGATCCTCGAGCATTGCTTTTATCGCGTCCTCTACAATTTCTTCCTTATCAACAGTATCAACGTAATATGCCCCGATTGTTCTGGCAGCAACGGATAATTTGTACAGTTGCACATCTGCCTTAGAACGGATCGAATTCTGTGCTGTGGTTGATAATACAAGTGTTGCAAGGAACACAAAAAGAAATGCTCTACGTATCATAATACCTGGTTTTAGAATGGTAAATCGTCGTTTTCCGGAGGGATGTTATCAAGATCCGGAGGAGGAATATCAGCAGGGACAGGTGAATTCTGTGCCATAGCCCCTTCGATACGCCACGCCTCAAGATTTGAGAAATAGTTAACCTGACCGTTCTTTTCCCATTTCCTTCCTCGAATATTGAAGCTCACCTTAATCTTATCTCCGTTATTGTACTGATCGATAAGGTTGCACTTATCCTGAGTTAACTGAAACTTAATAAAATCGTTCCACTCAGAATTTCGTTCATTTTCTACTTCAATTACAAACTCCCGTTTTTTAAATTTATCCGAAATCTGCTGTTCGTTTTCTTTTAAAATAAGATTTCCTTCAATTTCAAAGTTCATAGATATGTTAGTCTTTTTCTACAATTATTATTTTTTCTATTACGTCTCCCTGCCTGATGGAGTCAATTACATCCACTCCTTCAAATACCTTCCCAAAGCAGGTGTGCTTTCTGTCAAGATGGGCTGTATTTCGTCTACTATGGCAAATAAAAAATTGCGACCCTCCGGTATTTCTTCCGGCATGAGCCATAGATAAAACACCCCGGTCATGAAATTGTTTCTCTCCATCAAGTTCACAATCAATTTTATAACCAGGTCCACCTGTTCCCACTCTTGGATCACTCATGTCTTTTGAAAAAGGACATCCGCCCTGGATCACAAAGTCCGGAATTACACGGTGAAATGCCAGACCGTCATAAAAACCGTCTTCTGAAAGTTTTACGAAATTTTCTACTGTGTTCGGGGCGTCATCTTCGTAAAGTTCGGCCACCATTACGCCTTTTGATGTATGAAATTCTGCTGTTAACATAAGTTCTATAATAAAAATGTACCCGGCTGCGGGAGCAACCGGGATACAATAAAAGAAAATTTTTACAAAAACGGTTTAAAACCGTTTGCTAATATTATTTTTTAATATCAATTAACTCCATTTCAAAGATCAAAGCAGAATTGCCTGGAATTGATTGATTGCCTCTTGCACCGTATGCAAGATCAGGATGAATGTATACCTTCCATTTTGAACCTACAGGCATTAACTGTAAAATTTCAGTCCATCCTTTAATGACGCCCTTAACGCCAAATACAGTAGGATTCGCAGGATCTAAATTACTATCAAATTCTTTCCCGTCAATAAATGTTCCTTTGTAGTTAACAGCAACTTTATCATCTGCTGTTGGCTTTGGTCCGTCACCTTCTTTGAGGATTTCGTACTGAAGTTTTCCATCCATTAAAGAAGTTACTCCGGGACGTTTAGCGTTTTCAGCTAAAAAGTCTTCCGCTTTCACAAGGTTTTCCTCAGCTTGTTTTTTCTGAGCCGCCATAAAGTAATTGTTAATAAAGCCCTGGATGTCTTCTACGTCTATTTTACTGTCATTCCCTTTGACACCTTCAACAAATCCTGCGGCAACCAAATCAAGGTTTACACTATCTCCAGGTACAGTGGAACGGTTTTTATAAAGGCCGCTTCCATAATTATAACCAATCAGATAGAATGTACTGTCTGCTTGAGTTTTCATAGGAACATTGTTGTAAGATTGATTGCTGGAGCAAGATGCTATTGTAATGGCTACCAATACAACGACGAATAAATTTTTTAATTTCATGAGTTTTCTATAATAATTAAACAATTTCTAATAATTCTACTTCAAATACCAGCGTAGTATCGGGACCGATCATTTGTCCGGCTCCCTGGTTGCCGTAAGCAAGTTCAGAAGGGATGAAAAGTTTCCATTTACTTCCTTCTGTCATCAACTGCAATGCTTCTACCCAGCCTTTAATAACCTGATTCACTCCAAAGGTGGCAGGTGCTCCTCTCTGAACAGAGCTGTCAAATACTGTACCGTCGATTAATGTACCATGATAATGGCATTTCACACTGTCAGTAGCCGATGGTTTATTTCCTTCTCCATCCGTTAAAACTTCATATTGTAGACCGCTGGGTAATACGGTTACTTCTTCACGTTTTGCATTTTCATTCAGAAAATCATCACCGGCTTTTTTATTTATTTCACTGGCTTTGTTCTGAACCGATTCAAAAAAATCATTTAAAACCTGACGCGCTTCCTCACTTGAAATTTCTGGCATTTTTCCTTCCATTGCATCGCGTAAGCCTTTGTTGAATTTTTCAAAATCCATTTCTTTAACACCACTTCCCAAAAGACTCCCTGCAACACTAAGTCCTAATGCGTAACTTAATTTCTCCATTTTACTTTTCTAAAAATTAAGCAGCGAAGATAACGGTTTTAGATGAGCAAAAAAAATAAAAGTTTGAGTATTAAAATTTATTAGAATTAAGCGTTTTAGGCTGTTAAAATTTGTGGAATCTCAAAGGAAAAAGTAGTCCCTTTTTTCTCTGCTGAAGTAAATCCGATTTTGCCTTTCAGGTACCTTTCACCCAATAATTTCATACTGTATGTACCTACACCCCTTCCCGAACCTTTTGTAGAAAATGACCGCTGAAAAATCTGACTTTGTGCTTTTTCGGGGATAACAGTACCGTTGTGAACCTCAATCATAAAATTGTTCCGTTTTTTGAAGATATTCAAAGTAATCTTGTCCCCATCCTGACTCGCTTCCAAAGCATTCTTTAGCATATTGAGCATGACACGGTTAAATATAACCTTGTCTGTAATAATCCCTTCATCATCAAATGGGGGAGTGAAAATTATATCTTTTCCTTTGGCAACATCATGATGACTGATCTTTTCAACGGAATCGGCCAGTAGTTCATGCATGACAAATGGCTCAGGATTTACTGATAATTCATTATTTTCAGCTTTTACAAGCTCTTGCTGTGATACAATCTCTTCAAGCAGTGAACTGCTGATTCTTTTGGCAGATTGAATGAACTTTTTACGGTTAAAATCGTCCATCTCTTCTAGCGTTTCCATGATGCCTTCCAGACTGCCTGCAAGATTGATGATGTCATGAAAGAATGTGCGTTCCAGTAATTCTTTTCTCTTTTTGTCTGTGATATCTTTGGCTGAAATAACAATCAACTCCGATCCGTCAATATCTAATGCAGATGCGCTTATTTCGAGATCAAGTTGTTCATCAACACCATTCTTTTTTGTTGTGATTCTCGTCTCTTTCACTGCTGGTAATTTTGTGACTGCCACATCAAGAATTACAGACAGCAGGTTACAGTATTTACAATATAAAGATGTCCCACATCCGTCAGGTCCTTCTGTATGATGTATACAGGAAAGAGCTTCTCCGGGTTTAATACCTTTACTTAAAGTCTCCTCCGTGATATTCAGATCATTCAGAAAACTTTCATTTGCATAAACTATTTCCCTGTTTTCGTTTAGTATGAAAACAACGTATGATAAAGAATTTAGCAGATCCTTAATTTTATTAATGTTTTCTAACGTAATATTTTGCGATAAAAAAGCATTCACGGAGTTATATTTTGCAGGAGCAAATGTCATATGCTAACTATTAATTAGTACAAAATTAACTAAAAGTTATTATAATTCAAAATTAATTAACGTAAAATTAACAGAATTAAACTTAATTTTATCTGAATTAGTTTTGCCGGATTGATTTAGGAATGCTGAAAGAAAAGGTTGTTCCGTTTTCTTGATTTGAAATAAAACTTACAGAGCCCTTTAAATATCTTTCTCCGAGTAGTTTCATGCTATAAGTTCCGATTCCTCTTCCTGACCCTTTCGTGGAAAAAGAACGTTGAAAAATTTGTTGCTGAATATGTACTGGCATGAAATGTTTATTGTTAACCGTAATGTTAAATTCACTATCGTTTTTAGAAAGATCTATCCATATAGTCTCGTTAGAATTGCTTGCTTCAAGGGCATTTTTCATCATATTGATCAGTATTCTGTTAAATAAGATTTTATCAGTAACTATGGTTTGATTTATTAAAGTGGGATTATAGTGTATTATTTTTTTTGTGGCCACGTGATGGTGAGATATGTTATCAATGGCATCAAGGATCAGAGAATTAATATTAAATTCTCCTGGATTAACCGTTAGTTCATTATGTTCGGCTTTTGATATTTGGTACTGAGCCATAATTTCATCGATCAGCGTATTGCTGATTCGTTTTGCCGTAATCAGTAATCGGTCTTTTTCGTGGCAACTCATTTCTTCCATCAGTTCCATAATCCCATCCAGACTACCTGCCATGTTTATGATATCGTGAAAGAAAGTTCGTTCAAGTATTTCTTTTCTCTTTTTATCAGTAATATCCTGTGCCGAAAAGACAGTATAATTGTTTCCTGCAAAGCGGAAAGGTGTTGCTGTAATTTCAAGATCCAGTTGCTCTTCCAATCCGTTATTATCAACAATAACCCTTGCTTCCCTGGTATTTATAACATTTGTAGCATGGGTTTCCAGGATTGAATTTACAACACTGCAATATCTGCAGAACTCGGATGAACCACAACCTGCCGGTCCCTGATTTGCATGGATACATGCGAAAATTTCACCTGGTTTATATCCGTGTATATCTTTGTTATTTACAATTTTAAATTTTGCCAACAAATTATCGTTCGAGAATACGATTTCTTTATTCCGGTTCAGAATAAATATAATATACGATAATGTTCCCAGAAGTTCTTTCAGGTTCGCGATATTTTCCAGTGAGTTAGTCTCATTCAGAAAATCTTTTATAGGATCATTTTTGCCAGGTGAAAATTCTACCGCCATAACTGTTAATTATAAAGTAATTAATAAAAGTGTCTGCCTGGTTTTATTTGGGTTAGGATATTACACTAACGCAACTAACGTTTTATCCAGGTTATTTGGATCTGGGCTGTATGCAAGTATAGATAAATAATAGGTCTTTAAACTCTAACAACTTTTACCTAAGTTTTGTTTTTATATGGATAAAAATAAAAGGGATACTTAATTAAGTACCCCTTTTATCATCAAAAGTTTTATAGCTATGCCTGTTTTATAGCGGCCTGAGCAGCAGCTAACCTGGCTATAGGTACCCTGTAAGGTGAACAGCTTACATAATCCATTCCAACAGAGTTGCAGAATTCGACTGAACTTGGTTCGCCACCATGTTCCCCACAAATTCCAACCTTAAGTTTTGGATTGGTACCACGACCTTTTTCAACACCCAGTTTAACCAGCTGACCAACACCTTCCTGATCGAGTACTTCAAAAGGATCGTTTTTCAGGATGCCTTTTTGAATATATACTGGCAGGAATTTTCCGGCATCATCACGGGAATAACCGAAAGTCATCTGAGTTAAGTCATTGGTACCGAAAGAGAAGAACTGTGCTTTGGTCGCAATCTGGTCGGCAGTGACGGCAGCTCTTGGAACCTCTATCATTGTACCCACCATATAGTCTACCTTAGCTCCTTTTTCTGCAAACACTTTTTCTGCTGTTGCATGTATAATGTCGTACTGCAGTTCAAGTTCTTTTAGTGTTCCCACTAAAGGCACCATGATTTCAGGACGCGCATCCACGCCTTTTTGCTTCAGATTCACAGCAGCTTCAATAATAGCACGTGCCTGCATTACAGTAATTTCTGGATAGGTATTTCCGAGACGGCAGCCACGGTGACCTAACATAGGGTTGAATTCTTCCAGTTCGGCCACTTTGTTTTTTACATAATCAAGACTTACGCCCATTTCCTGAGCCAGTTCTTTTTGTGTAGCCAGCTGATGAGGAACAAATTCATGCAAAGGCGGATCAAGCAGACGAACTGTTACTCCAAAACCGGCCATCGCTTCAAATATTCCTTCGAAGTCACTTCTTTGAATCGGGAGTAATTTTTCCAATGCTTTTTCCCTTCCTGCAACATCGCTGGCAAGAATCATTTCGCGCATGGCCTTAATACGTTCCCCTTCGAAGAACATATGTTCTGTACGGCAAAGACCAATACCGGTTGCACCAAACCTGCGAGCAACAGTAGCGTCTTTAGGAGAATCCGCATTTGTTCTGACATTCATTCTCGTAAATTTGTCAGAAAGGTCCATGATTTTAGCAAAATCGCCGCTCAATTCCGGTTCCATAGTAGCAACACGTCCTTCGTATACCACACCTGTAGATCCGTTTAAAGAGATCCAGTCACCTTCTTTAAAGGTTTTGCCTTCCATGGTGATGGTTCTGTTTTTATAATCAATTTTAATTGATCCGGCACCTGACACACAGCATTTACCCATACCACGTGCAACTACAGCAGCATGCGATGTCATACCACCACGGGCTGTTAAAATACCTTTGGCAATGTTCATTCCTTCAAGGTCTTCCGGTGAAGTTTCAATACGAACCAGAATAGTATTGTCATATTTTTTTGCTTCATCTGCAAAGAATACAATCTGTCCTGTGGCAGCTCCCGGAGATGCTGGTAAGCCTTTTGCCATAACACTGGCAGAAGCTTCAGCTTTTTTATCAAAAACAGGATGAAGTAATTCATCAAGTTTTTGTGGTTCCTGACGTAACAAAGCTGTTTTTTCGTCAATCATACCACTTTCGAGCATGTCAACAGCGATTTTAACCATGGCAGCACCTGTACGTTTACCGTTACGGGTTTGGAGCAGCCAGAGTTTTCTGTCCTGAATGGTGAATTCAAGGTCCTGCATATCGCTGAAATAGTTTTCCAGTTTTGTTTCCACATCAAACAATTCCTGAGCCACTTCAGGCATGGCCTCTTCCAGTGACGGATATTTCTCTTTACGAACTTCTTCAGTTACATTGGCTAACTTTGCCCAACGGCGTGAACCTTCCAGTGTAATTTGCTGAGGTGTACGAACACCTGCAACCACATCTTCACCCTGAGCATCAATCAGGTATTCACCATTGAAAATATCCTCACCTGTTCCGGCATCACGCGTAAAAGCAACACCTGTACCTGAGTTTTTACCCATGTTTCCAAATACCATGGCCTGAACATTAACAGCTGTTCCCCACTCATCAGGAATACGGTTCAGACGACGGTAGTAAATGGCACGTTCGTTGTTCCAGCTATCAAATACAGCCATCACAGCTCCCCAAAGCTGATCGTATGCATCTTCAGGAAAATCGTGGCCTGTCTGTTTTTTAACGGCTGCCTTAAATTTTTTAACCAGCTCTTTCAGATCAGCAACTTCAAGTTCAGTATCCAGTTCAACACCTTTGGCTTCTTTAACCTCTTCCATGATGGCTTCGAAAGGATCAATATCTTCTTTGCTCTCTGGTTTCATGCCTAATACCACATCGCCATACATCTGAACAAATCTGCGGTATGAGTCCCATGCAAATCTTTCATTACCTGATTTTTTTGCAATACCTTCAACGGCAGCATCGTTCAGTCCAAGATTCAAAACGGTATCCATCATTCCTGGCATTGAAACTCTCGCGCCGGAACGAACAGAAACAAGACATGGGTTTTCTTTGTCGCCGAATTTGGTGCCCATAAGATTTTCAATGTTGGCAATAGCGGCTTCCACATCTGATTTAAGCAATTCAACCACTTTTTCCTCTCCCAGTTGATTGTATTCGGTACATACGTCTGCTGTGATAGTAAATCCCGGTGGTACCGGAACCCCAATGAGGTTCATTTCGGCAAGGTTGGCACCTTTTCCTCCCAGGAGGTTTTTCATGTCGGCCTTTCCTTCAGCCTGGCCGTTTCCGAAAGTGTAAACTCTTTTGTTACTCATAGTTATTATTTAAATATGTAGTTATTAAATATTTGAATATTCATGAATGGGGAACAAAGGTAGGATAAATATTTAAAAAGTTGAATGTAAAAAATGTAAAAAACCGTTACTTCTGTTAAGGACTGTTTAATAGCCTTTCTCAGCTGGTTTCACGCGTAATATCTATCAGGAAATCTGCTGTTGTAGCCTGGAATTATGTTGTTTATTTAGTCTGGTTTTATCGTTAAACTTCGGCTTGTCTGGCTGGCAGCACCAAAAATTCCACGGCCGTTTTTAATGTTTGTATAAATGTATATTGGTTCAGAAAGCGGAAAATCATAATAACTGTTATACGATGCCAGAGACCTGAGATAATAAAACATATCTTTGGTGTAAGACGTCAGGGTAATTCTTAAATTCAGAATATCAACATCGGTATAGAAATAAAAATTATCTGAACTGAAGGAAATTTGGTTCTTTAGTCCCGGCAGCAACTGATCTTTGAAATAGAGAATATTTCCACCGGTTTCTTCCGTGATATCTGTATTAGTGTAAAGTCCGTAATCGTTTTTAAACTCATATATGCCATCCCAGGAACTAATCTCTACCGGGTTGAACACGAGAATACTATCTACTGAAACATAATTTTCGGGGTCAGGCGGAGGAAAATCATTGGTGTATTTATATTCTCCATCGTCCATAATGTAAGTATATGAAGCTCTTTCTATTTTGATGCTGTAGAAATTATCTGTTGCCGGAGCATCATCCAGAAGTACGGATAAACTTATGTTGTATATGATTGGCTCAACATAATCCGGTGGACAATCATAGCAGGGAGTTCCTGATTCTTCTTTTGTGATTTTTATATTTTCAACGGAAAAAGACGTGGAATCAGGAACAGTCAAATCAGCCTGAGCAGTTTCCAGTCCGTTTACGGATACATTAATGTCAAATTTATCCAAAGGTGTAACGTGAATATTATCGGCAACAAACAGATTGGAATCACTACTGTATCTCACATTTACATTGCTTCCGTTTTGGAGCAGCTCCAGTTCTGTTGGAGTGACTCTTGACCATTCCATATTCAGGTTATTCCGCATAGCAGTTCTGGCAATCATAAAGCTGAAAGCAGAGTCAGACTGTGCCATTCCGTTGATAACGATCTGAGGTTCATGTACCTGTAATGGAAAATCTTCCACAACTTTGCTGCATGATGAGCTAATGATGATCAGTACTAAAACCAGATATATTTTTAATATTGACTTCATGATCTAAAATTTAATAGTATAACTCAGTGTTGGCAAAGGGAAGGGTAACAGACTGAACTGACGGACCACGAATAAATCCTGCATCAGATTTTGATCCCACCGTGTTCCGGGAAACATAAAAGTAGGATTTTTAGCTGCCGTTACATTATACACACTAAGATTGAATTTATGAGTGGTTCTGGTCATTTCTTTTATATAAGTTATACCCAGGTCAACCCGTTTGTAAAATGGCATTTTGTAGCTGTTTTTAGACTCAAAAAAGTAATTGTCATCCACAAAAAACGGGATATTCCCGTCATCGGGGCCATATACATAGTAATTATTCCAGTACTGTTTGGTGTCAGGACTGTTCAGTAAAGGCATTTTCTGATCGTAAAGTGTAAATGAATTTCCTGAATTCAACTGCACATTGGCTGAAATCTCCCAGCTATCGTTTAATTTATAATTACCGACAACAGACAGGTCGTGGCGTCTGTCATACTTGAATGGATAAGGCATCCCGTTGTTAAGATCCTTAAAATACCGATCACTCCATGCCAGTGTGTATCCTAACCAACCAGTTAGTTTGCCCTGTGTTTTCTGAAAAAACAGCTCCATGCCATAGGCTTCGCCACTTCCCTGTGTCACTTTGTCTTCCCAGTTTGTTTCTATAAGAAAGAAGGATTCTCCCTCTTTATAAGAAACCAGGTTGTCCATCTTTTTATAATAGCCTTCGAGTGTAATCTCATACACATCGTTTATAGCCAGGGCTCCTCCCAGTGCCGCCTGCCAGGATTCCTGTGGTTTGATATTTTCTGTAGCGGGAACCCATAAATCAGTCGGTAAATTACCGATGGAATTGGCCAACAGATTAAGGTACTGCGTCATTTGCGCAAACGAGGCTTTAACTGATATATTTTTATCCAGTTTATATCTCAGTGATGCTCTGGGTTGAACGGACTGATAGTAGGTTTTCCCTTTGTTAAAACCAGAATAATGCACACCGATATTAGCTTTTAGCCGGTTTGAAAATTCGATGTTATCTTCGGCATACAGTGCCACTTCAAAAGCAGGAATATTGACAAATCCCAGTGTGGTGTCGAGCAGTGAACCCTGACCGGATGAATTATAATTTAATGCAGATGTTCCAGGCGTATAGGTATGATAAGTGTACCATCCTCCCATTCGAATATACTGTTTACTCGTCGGAATAAAATCAAAGTCCTGTTTGATCCCAAAGTCCCTTATGTTGGAGTAATAGGACAGATCAAAACTTTCCGATTCTTCTTCCTCTCCGGTTACTTTACTTTTATAGTCGAAACCAAGACTAGTCTGAAACTGGTATTTGGTATAGGTAAGAGTGGTATTAGAGAACAGCTTGCTGTTGAAAACATGGTTCCAACGCAATGCAGAGGTAAGATTTCCCCAGAAAAACCTGAACCCGATGGTATTTTCGTTATCGTAAGTAATTAAGGTTTGTGTTCCGTCCCGGTCTTCGTAATTGGAGTAGCTGTATTTGTCGGTGACCCCAAGACCCAGCACATCCCGTCCGTTATAGACACTTAAAAACAGACGGTCATGGTCAGAGAATTTATGATTGATTTTGGCATTGATGTCATAAAAATAAAGATCGAGATTAATATCGACGTTTGGATCTGTATTAGAAAGTTGAATGAATGGCGCTGCAACAGCATCAATATAAGTTCGCCGGGCAGCAAACAGGAAGGATGTTTTACCTTTGCTGATTGGTCCCTCCAATAAGATTTTGGAAGAGATTAAACCCAGTGTCGCTTCTCCGTGATAATTATACAGGTCTCCTTCTTTCATCCTTATATCAACTACCGAAGATAAACGGCTGCCATAGCGTGCAGGGAATCCTCCTTTTACGAGGTCCACACTTTTTATGGCATCTGCATTGAATACCGAAAATATTCCAAGGGCATGACTGACATTATATACCGGAACCCCATCCAGTAAAAACAGGTTTTGATCAGGGCCACCGCCACGAACATAAATCCCTGCAGTCCCTTCGGTTCCTCCCGCAACACCGGGCATCATCTGTAATGTTTTTAGTACGTCTACCTCTCCGAATAAAACAGGCATAGACTTAACCTGTTTGGGATTCAATGATACCGTGCTCATCTGTGAAGTCTCCACTGTTTGCTGTGGAGAACGGTCCATAACGGTAATTTCCTTAAGGGTTAAAGATGGACTGAGCTCAATATTAATGATTGTATCCTTTTTAAGGTTCAAACTCAGTTTAACCGGTTCATAACCAATATAGGAGTATTCGATTTCCACATCTTTACCAGCTTCAACACTGATGGAGTAAAACCCGTAATAGTTTGTAACGGTTCCTTGCTGCAGAGCCCTGATGTACACATTGGCCTGTATAAGCTGTTCACCCGAGCTTTTATCAGAGATGGTACCACCTATATTGACTTTTTGACTGAAGAGTGGAAGTGGGAGTAAGAATAGCAATATTAAAATCCTGTTCATTAGGGTTTTATTATTAGGTTAATATGATTATTAACACCCAAAGATAGTGTTTCATCATCTAAATTCATCAGTATATGCTGTATTAACGACGCATAATTAGATAAAAAGTTGCATAAGAGAATAAAAACTGTAAAAAATAATACCTTGCATTGTAATGTTTTTTTTTCTGGAACGTATCTTATTTAAAAGCGATTTTTTTGAGAACTAAGGAATTCAATACACATTTTCTGGAACATAAAGCGGCGCTGTTTGGCTATATATTCGGATTGGTAAAGAACCGGGAGGAGGCTGAAGATGTGCTTCAGGAGCTTTATCTCAAACTATGGCGTAAAAGGGATTCCATTAAAAAGGAGACATGCCGTTACTATTTCTACAGCAGTGCCAGATCGTTAAGTATTGATGCCCTTCGAAAAATAAAACGGACAATGGATCTGCAGTTTTCTGTGGAGTATGAAACGTTCTCTGAGAATACCTTTGAAAAGCAGGAACTGACCATGCACTTCAGGAGAGCTATTGATAATCTTCCGGGAAATTACAGGGAAGTGATTTACCTGGTGGATGTATGTATGATGAACACAGCTGAGGTTGTGGATTTGACCGGTCTGAAAACAAATAATGTTCGCGTTATTCTGAGTCGGGCCAGGAACATGATAAAGGAGGAACTGACTAAAATTTACAGTTATGAGCGCACAGAAAAATCCTGACGAACTATATAAGGCTGCCATCCAAAGTGAAAGGCAGGCACTTACTGAACAAGGTAACAGCATTCAGATAAAAATGAAATCTGATAAAGCGGTGAGAGTGAGGCGGATCGTATATTATGCATCTGTGGCCGCAGCGATTGTTGCAATGTTTCTGATTTTCAATCCCTCGGCGAAACAGAACAGAAAGTTGAGAACATTTCAGGTCATGGTTAGCAATATGGAGTTTACACCACCATCAGAGACATTCAGGTTTGACACCAGGATCAACCAGATTAATAAACTGAATCAGAAAATTGAAGAAATGAATAAGGATGATATGATAAACCGGTTAAATGCAAAAATGAAAAAGTATAAACAACAAAACAAAGCATTATGAAGACAAAACACATTGGACTTTTACTGGTGATGATATCAGTATTGTTCGTATCCCACACGACAGTGGCTCAGCAGTTTAAATCTCCTGTAAGAATGCTGTATGAAAAGTATGAAGACAACTCGGACATGAATATGATGTACATGAGTAAAAAAATGTTTGAACTGAAATTCAGGCAAAAGTTACAGGGGAATCCTGATTTTCCGGAGGATATCATTGATAATTTTAACGAGATGATCCTGATTGGAGGTGAAGATGATAAACTGATTCCGGATGATGAAATGAAGAGGCTGAAAAGTGAAATCAGGGATAAGAACTACGAACAGATCGTAAAAATGGTGGATGACGGAGAAAGCCTGACGGTTTATATCCTGGAAGATAAAAAGACGGATCGCATTAAGGATCTGATTGTAATGGCGCTGGAAGATGATGAACAATTAATTCTCAGTGTTTCAGGAAACATGACCATGAAGGAAATTATTACCGTTTCCCGACTGCTTGATATTAACATTCTGGATGTTTTAAATATGTAAGAAAAGCGGGCACTGCCCGCTTTTTTTGTTTTCTATTTTCACAGATAATTACATTTGTATTATTTTATGGCATTGAGTTACTTTTTAAAGAAGCCAATGAAAAAACTAACGGTTTTCCGTGATTTACTTTCGATATCAATATGTGTAAATTTATAGTTGTTTTTTGACCTTAACTTAAATTGAAATGGAATAAGCATTTAAAAATGAAAGCTAAATTGTTTTTTTTAATCCTGATTATGACATCGCTGTGTTCTGTGAATGCACAGGCGCAGGATGTTCCGGTAGTTGTAAAGCTTAAAAAGGGGGATAATTACACCTGTCCTTTGTTTTATGTTACAGTAACTATATCTAAGCTTCCATCCGCCGATTCAGTTAAAGTCTATATGAAAAGTATTGATTATGTTCAACCTGCAGGATTTAACTATGTTACAAGTCTTGAATTCTTTGTGAAAAATAAAACATTGAACACTCCGTTTTATGCTCCTAGTGCCATTCCGGATCGTAACCCTGAAAGTAAGTTTATTGAAATTACGACTACAGGATTAACATATAAGTTTAATTTGCTTCAGATTTTTATAGCAGGATCTATACCTCAGCGATTATCAACTGAGGCATATTTATATGATTTAAAAGTTATGCTGACATCAACATTTATGGTGGAGGAAGAATTATATCCATTCTATAAAATAGAATCAAATACAGAAACAAATCTTCTTCATACTTTTCACGATGATGATTTAGCGCATTGAGTATTTCGGGAAATATTTCACTCCAGAAAATAGTTACAGTACCACGTCTGCTTGATATTAATATTCTGGATGTTTTAAATATGTAAAAAAAGCGGGCACTGCCCGCTTTTTTTATGTTCTTATCTTACCGGATAAATTGTAAATCCGTATTCGTATTGTTCTCCGGCATACCGCATATATTGCGGATGAGGTTTGGCTCCCCAGCTGTTGTCGCCGCCAACGCCCATCTGAAATTTATCTATTCTCAGTTCCACCAGGTCGCGAGGCTTAATGTCCGTTGTATGACGCTGTGCCTTACGCATTCCGGCATCAAAATCTTCAACCGTATTATTCAGGGCACTGAATCCTATGGGTTCATCACCTTTTATGCATAAGCCAATGCCATCGTGGTTGATCAGTTTCACCCAGCGCGTATCCGTTTTATATCCGTTTTCCTGTGGCCGGATATATGGCCAGTACTGGTCAGCCACTTTTGAATGGTAAAGATCCACAAAGGCTGCAGTGTTACGGTCGACATAGTTTTCCCACGGGCCACGTCCAAAATAACTCAGGTTATCAAATTCTGCAGGCAGTTGCATGGTCATGCCGATTCTCGGAATCTCCGGCAGTTTTTCCTTGCGTGCTTTAAAGGCGTATGAAACGTGAACTGAACCATCGCCCTTAATATCATATTCCATATGGATAAACCCATCGATACTGTCCAGCTGGAAATGTGCATATACAATTACTTCATCATCAGAAACCTGTTTGGAATACACATCGGTAGCTTTGAGATCTGTGGTGACATCCTTCCAGATTTTGCATCTTCGTGGCATTCGGTTTCCGAAGTCATTATCCGTGGGAGCTCGCCAGAAATCAGGCTCGAGCGGTTCTTTAACCAACTGTGTCTGATTTACAATATATGAGCTGATCACGCCATGTGTTCTGCAGAAACCAACAGAAAAGTCAAGACCTGCAACACTGATTTTTTTATCGTCTGTTGTAATTGTCAGTTTGCGCATCGGCCTTTCCACTGGTTTCGGTTCAATGTATTCAGGATACCTGAACTGTTCAGTTGCAACGGTATGGATCAGAGGAATAAGATCCGATGTCTGACCGGTCATCGCCTCAATGGTTAAAAAGTATTCCACGCCCGGTTCAGGTTTAAAATTACTTAGATTGAGATTCACGGTTCTCGATTCCTGGGGCCTGATGTTTAAACCGGCCAGGTTTCCCTGAAGTACAAGCTTCCCGTTTCCTTTCAGTTCCCAGTGATAAACGAACGGGGCAAGGGACGTGAAGAAAAACTTATTCGTAATCTCTATCTCTCCCTGCTTCAGATTAACTGCTTTGAATCCAATATTCTGATACACTTTTTTAATTTCATGCAGTGCAGGATGCGGAATTCTGTCGGGATTAACCACGCCGTTCAGACAAAAGTTACCATCGTTTTTTGTTCCTTCCGGCTCAAAATCGCCACCATAACCAAAAAATGTTTCTCCTGTAGCTGTTTTTTTAACAATGCCCTGGTCCACCCAGTCCCAGATAAAACCACCCTGGATCTGTGGTTCCGATTCCACCAGATCCCAGTATTCCTGGAAGTTTCCATTACTGTTGCCCATGGCATGCGAATATTCACACCAGATAAATGGCCGTTCCGGATCATTTCCGGTATATCTTTCCTTTACATATCTGATACCGGCGTACATGTCGCCATGAATATCGGTATGGCGTTCTTTGATGTCGGTTTGTTTTTCTGCTCTTTCATAATGAACCGGACGGGACATATCTCGTTTTTTTATGGCTTTGTAGGCATTCAAAAAGTTCATGCCTGTTCCGGCTTCATTTCCCATACTCCACACAATAACAGAAGGGTGGTTCTTATCGCGTTCCACCATATTTATGTTGCGGGCAATATGAGCCTTTTCCCATTCCGGTTTGGTAGCAAGTGTGTATTTGGGGTCATAGCCAAAACCATGCGTTTCCAGGTCTGCCTCATCGTACAAATAAATGCCATATTTATCACACAGTTTATACCATAGCGGATCGTTAGGGTAGTGGGACGTACGGACAGCATTAAAGTTATTTTCCTTCATCAACTGAATATCTTTTATCATGGTTTCTTTATCCACCACATGCCCGTAGACCATGTCATGCTCATGCCTGTTGACACCTTTCAGGAGAATAGGTTTCCCGTTCACAAGCAGTTGTCCGCCTTTAATTTCACTGGTTCTGAAGCCGATTTTTGTACTGACAGCTTCCAGAACTTCACTTTTAGGGTTTTTAAGAACAATATTCAACGTATAAAGGTTAGGAATTTCTGCGGACCATTGCTTCACATTCTTAACAGTGCCGTTAAATGTTGTTGTGATTGATTGTTTCCGCTTAACGGTAACGTCTTTTTCTCCTTCAAGTACACTGATCCCATTTGCGTCCTTAACTTCATAAGACAGCTTATAACGGTAAGCAGAACGTCTCTGCAGGTTATCAACGTCAACATCAAGGAAGAATATACCATTTGTATATTGCGCATCGAGTCCGGGTTTGGCGAAAAAATCTCGGATATAAACCTGTGGTCTGGCAGTCAGGTAAACATTACGCTGTATACCGGCAAGGCGCCAGAAATCCTGATCTTCAAGGTAACTGCCATCGCTCCATTTAAATACTTTTACAGCCAGTTTATTCTTCCCGGGTTTTACATAATCCGTAATTCTAAACTCAGAAGGAAGCTTGGAATCCTGTGCATAGCCCACTTTTTCACCGTTGATCCAGACATAGTAAGCAGAGCTTACAGCTCCAAACGTCAGGAATATCTCTTTCCTGTCCCAATCCTCAGGGATGTCAAACACTCTGACATACGATCCCGTAGGGTTGTAGTTTTTGTCGATAAACGGTGGATTTTTTGGAAATGGATATCCTGCATTTACATAATTGGCAAATCCGTAACCAAAAATCTCCCAGTTTCCCGGTACAGGAATGTCATCCCATTTTGAAACATCATAGTTTTCCTGGTAGAAATCTTCCGGACTGTCAGCAATGCGATCTGCAAAACTGAATTTCCAGGTGCCATTCAGGTTGATATAATCCGGATTCAGAGATGGACAATCCTTCTGTGAAAGGTCAGAGTTCGGATATGCAAGAAAGGTAGCGTGAGCTTTTTCCGCATTAATTGAAATGACATCAGGATTTTCCCAGTCATTTTGTTGCGCGGACACCGTGAATGTCAGCAATAAAAAAGTCAGTATGGTTATGTTCTTCATATTAAAATGTTTAAATTCTTTTTGTTGTAAAACATTGATAGTATTTTCATAAAGTTATAAAGTGAGACCCGAAAGTTATTAATTAATTTTGGTAGGGCGGAAATATTAGGTGGGAAATTACGACAGTCTACTTCAAATAGTTTTTATATTTTTGTACAAAATCAGAAAGAATGAATTTTTTCGAACACCTTGGCCGATACGGTACGTTAATGGGAAAAGTTTTATCCAAACCCGACAAACACAGGGCCTTTGTGAAAAATACGATCATTGAGTTTCAGAAGCTGGGAGTTCAGTCTGCCGGTATTGTAGCTATAATATCAGTATTTATAGGTGCCGTTATTGCCATCCAGACGGCATATAACATGGAAAATCCGCTTTTACCAAGATATTCTGTGGGGCTGGTTACAAGGGATACATTATTACTCGAATTTTCATCTACCATTGTATCATTGATCCTCGCAGGGAAAGTTGGATCTAATGTGGCATCGGAGATTGGAACCATGAGGGTAACGGAGCAGATTGATGCACTCGATATTATGGGGATCAATTCTGCCAATTATCTTATTCTGCCAAAGCTCGTTGCATTTGTTATCATCATTCCGTTTCTGGTACTTTTAAGTATGGTTCTGGGAGTTGCAGGTGGTTATCTGGGAGGTGTTACGCTTTCAGGTGCAGTAACATCCACTGATTATTTATTTGGGATCCAATACTATTTTATTCCGTATTACATTGTTTATTCGCTTATTAAATCGCTCTTTTTTGCATTTATCATTGTTTCCATTTCAGCTTATTACGGTTATTTTACTAACGGTGGAGCGCTGGATGTTGGAAAATCCAGTACAAAAGCAGTTGTTCACAGCACTGTGACGGTGTTGCTTTTTAATGTTTTACTCACTCAAATGTTGCTGGGATGATAGAAGTAAAGAATGTCTCAAAAAGCTTTGATGGCAAACAGGTACTGAAAAATGTATCGGCGGTATTTGAAGCAGGAGTAACCAACCTGATTATCGGGCAAAGTGGTTCCGGTAAAACGGTTTTGCTGAAAAGTATTGTGGGACTCCATGCCATAGATGAAGGTAGAATACTGATGGACGGACGCTGTTTTTCAGCTTTAAGGCCAGGGAGTAAAGAAAAGAAAGCTGTTCGACGCGAGATGGGAATGTTGTTTCAGGGATCTGCATTGTTCGATTCCATGAGCGTTGAAGACAATGTACGGTTTCCCCTTGAAATGTTCACAAACATGACCGTAAAGGAGAAACAGGACAGGGTAGATTTTTGTCTTGACAGGGTGAATATTCAGGGGGCTCATAAGTTGTTGCCGGCAGAAATCAGTGGCGGAATGCAGAAAAGGGTGGCTATTGCCAGGGCCATTGCCTTAAATCCAAAGTATTTGTTTTGCGATGAACCGAATTCCGGACTTGATCCTAAGACATCGATCGTTATTGATCAGCTGATACAGGAAATAACAAAAGAATACAATATAGTTACCATTATAAATACCCACGATATGAACTCCGTTCTGGAGCTGGGTGAAAAGATTATTTTCATCAACCAGGGAGAGAAGGCATGGGAAGGAACCAGCGATGAGATCATGAAAACAAAGGACGAAGAGGTCCGGGCATTTATCTTTGCTGGAAATACAATGAAAGGTTTTAAGGATTATTACAATGAATAAACAGGTTCGCTAACCCCAAAGTGAACTCATTGATCGAAATTACTGTTTATTATAAGTTGTGATAATTTAAAATGCATGGCACTTAAAAGCAATATTGCACCACTTGGGAATATGGAAGAGCTTTCGTTTGAAGATTTCAAAAAAGAGGTATTAAACGATTATAAACTTGGTTGGGTCAGCCGTAATTTAAGTATTACAGGCAGAATGGAGGTCCTTACCGGAAAAGCCTTTTTTGGCATTTTTGGTGATGGTAAGGAGGTAGCCCAGATTGCAATGGCAAAAACATTTAAGAATGGTGACTGGCGATCGGGTTATTACCGTGATCAGACGTTTATGCTGGCTACAGGCATGCTGACTCCGGAAGAATTTTTCTCCCAGCTTTATGGTGATACAGATATAAACCGTAATCCTTCAACCGGAGGAAGAGGCATGAACAACCACTTCGGGTCAAGAATAATTGATGCCGATGGTTCCTGGAAAAATCAGACAAAGCAAACGAACTCTTCAGCTGACGTATCCTGTACTGCAGGACAGATGCCACGTTTAGTAGGTCTGGCGCAGGCTTCGAAATTATACAGGAATAATCCGGATCTTTCCCATCTTCAATCCATGAGTAAAAACGGGAATGAAGTGGCTTTCGGAACAATCGGGGATGCCAGCACATCAGAAGGTCAGTTCTGGGAATCTATCAATGCGGCAGGTGTATTGCAGATCCCAATGGCTATCTCCATTTGGGATGACGGTTACGGTATTTCTGTTCCGCGGAGTGTGCAAACCACAAAGGACAGCATTTCGGAAGCTTTAAAGGGATTTGAAAAAGAAAGCGGTACCAACGGATTAAAGATTTACAAAGTTAAAGGCTGGGATTATCCAGAGTTGATAAAAATATACCAGAAAGGCATACAGCTTTGTCGCAAAACACATACGCCGGTTTTGTTTCATGTGAACGAACTGACACAACCACTCGGACACTCTTCTTCAGGTTCCCATGAAAGGTATAAAAGTCAGGAGCAGCTAAACTGGGAAAAGGAACATGATTGCCTGGTGAAAATGAAGGAATGGATTCTGGAAAATAATCTTGCGCTTGAGGAAGATCTGGATAAACTGGAATCTGAAGCGAAGAAAGAGGTTCGTGATGCCCGCAAGAAAGCGTGGGATGCATACCGAAAAGAATTTGACACCTATTACAAGGAACTACGAGCGATTGTGACCGGAAAGACCTGTACCTGCGACATTGTTAATAAAGGCAAGATTGATAAGGTACTGGAAGAACTCGATGCAGTGCAGTTTCCGGTAAAAGAACATTTGCTGAGTGCGGCCAAAACAATTCTTTGGCATACCTGTCGTACATGTGAGCTTAAAGGTTCATTACGGGATCAGCTGAATGTATGGCTCAAACAGAAACGAAAAGAAAATTACGAAAACTATTCCAAACATCTTTACGATGAACCGTGGCCGAAACTGGTGGGCGAAAGTGTCCCTCCCGGAATAACAAATGCTGCAATACAGGTGAATGGCAATGAGGTGATCCGTCGGAATTTTGATGCATTGCTGGCTAACGATCCGCGGATTCTGGTATTTGGTGAAGATTCCGGAAAACTGGGCGATGTGAATCAGGGACTGGCGGGATTGCAGGATAAGTTTGGAGAGATGCGTGTGGGAGATACCGGTATCAGGGAAACAACCATTATCGGACAGGGCATAGGTCTGGCACTTAGGGGACTTCGTCCCATTGCCGAAGTTCAATACCTTGATTACCTGATTTATGCCATTCAGACCATGAGCGACGATCTGGCTTCACTGTCCTGGCGTACTGCAGGGGGCCAGAAAGCACCATTGATAGTCCGTACACGCGGGCACCGTTTGGAAGGCGTTTGGCATTCCGGTTCACCCATGAGTTTGCTGATAAACAGTCTGCGTGGTTTCTATATTTGCGTACCAAGAAATATGACGCAGGCCGCAGGTTTTTACAATACCTTGCTTGATCACGATAATCCGGCGTTGGTAATTGAGCCACTTAATGCGTATAACCTTAAGGAGTATCTTCCTGACAACTTAGGGAAGTTTAAAGTTCCTTTGGGCAAACCGGAGATCTTACAGGAAGGGGAAGATATCACCCTGGTTACATATGGCTCATGCGTAAGGATCGCTCAGGAAGCCATTGAACGATTAAAATCGTTTGATATATCTGTGGAGTTGATCGATGTTCAGACACTGCTTCCGTTCGATGTGGAACACGTTATTGCAGAATCCATCAAAAAAACCAACAGGGTACTCTTTTTTGATGAGGATGTTCCCGGAGGTGCTACCGGATTTATGATGCAGCAGGTACTGGAAGTACAGAAAGCCTTTGAATATCTTGATTCAGCACCTAAAACACTCACAGGAAGGGACCATCGTCCGGCCTACAGTACCGATGGTGATTATTTTTCAAATCCAAATGCTGATGATGTGTTTGAGTATGTATATGATATTATGAATGAAGCTAAACCGGATAAATATCCTGGCTGGACGTGATCATTTTTGCAAAATAAAAAGGTACCGTAAAGGGGAAAACGGTACCTCTCTGAAAAACAAACTAATCTTAGTTTGTATCTTCCGGAAACAGTAGTGAATCTAATGAATGATAATAAATGGTGAAGTTATTATCCCGGAAGACGTTTGAGCCTGTAAATAATACAGACCTGATATAAAGTGATTTGTGTTCATTACAGGAAACGTATTATCTGCTTTTTTTATTTCAATTAACCTGCCAATTCTGTCATAAATTTTTATTTTAAGGATTTCAGAAGCGCATTCAACGGTAATTTTATCTGTCGCCGGATTGGGGTATATCTTAATCTTACCGGGATCAACATACGGTGTGTCGATAATTGTTCCCTTCTGAGCAGCGCCGTTTAATTTGTATGAACTTAATATTTTAAATTGTCCGGCAGACAGGTCCATTTGTAGTGTCCCATTGGCTACCGCTATTGAGTCCCCGGTGAAGGCATCCCACCACCATCCGTTCATGGGCATAGAAACAACACTGGATTTATTTGAAACGTCAGTATTGGAAGCCACAACCACAAAAGCCGTGTCGTTATCATTCAGAATTATCTTTTTAATAGATTTTGCCCCAATATCTGTGGTAAAGTCGGTGGTTTTGAAAATGGGATTCTGAGTCTTAAGATTGATGAGTCTCGAAAATGTATTTTTCAGTGCGACTCTGTTTGTATCTTCCAGATAAGACCACACAATGGGTTTTTCTCCAATTCTACCGTTATAATCTATGGAATAATCGTAACCCAGTTCTTCAAACTGCCACATCATTTTAGGCCCCGGAATTGTAAAAAACAAGGATGCAGCCATGCCAATTCTTTTTAAGGCAGTCTTCGGATCTTTCACAGAATAATTCCCATTTGAATTTCCCCAGGTAAGGCATTTGTACATTAAACGTTCTTCATCGTGGCTTTCCATATAACTTACAAGGTTTGGATTATTCCATCCTCTGGTTTTGTATGACGCCCAGCTAAGGTTTGATGTTGTTACATATCCCATGGCATTTTCACCATAGGCATAATTCATATTGCCCCAAAGCAGAATTCCATGATTGGCCAACACTGTTTCCTCGGAATTATCTGCCAGATGTTCGCAGATCATGTAGGCCTCAGGCTTTTGTTCCTTCATTTTATCATAAATACGTTCCAGTATTTTGATGCGTGATAAATCATAGGCCTGGCCTGTTCCGGGAGTATTTGTAAACCCTTTGGTAAAGTCGAACCGGAATCCATCCAGGTTATAATCATTCAGCCAGTGATCGGTAACCCTGTCAACAAAATACTGAGTTGTCGGTGATTCATGGTTGAAATCGTATCCCCATGAAAACAAGGTATTGGGACTCGTAACATTGAACCATGGATTTTGAGGTGAGGGATTCCCATTTTCAAAATACATCTGAACCATTGGATTCTGTCCGTAAGCATGGTTCAATACCATATCCATAATTACTATCATTCCTTTGGCATGGCATGAATCGATGAACTCTTTATAGTCACCTTCTGTGCCGTAATATTTGTCAGGTGCAAAAAAGAAAGAAGGGTTATATCCCCAGCTGCTGTTACCCTCAAATTCATTAAAAGGCATTAGTTCAATGGTGTTCACGCCTAAGGATTTAAGATAGTCCAGTTTGGTCCGGACTTCTTTTATAGTATGAGACTCCACAAAATCGCGGATTAGTAGTTCATAGATAACTAAATCCGAAACTTCCGGCAATTCGTAATTCGTAATTTTCCATTCGTAATTGATTTTGCCGGGTTGTAAAACGCTTACAATTCCTGTGGTTTTTCCTGCCGGGTATGGTTTTAAATTTGGATATACACTTTCAGAAATGTAACCATCATTCCAGGGATCGAGTACTTTTTCGGTGTAAGGATCTGCGATCAGAAGTCCGTCATCGATAAGGTATTGGTATGCGTACTCAATCCCTGGAGTGAGATTATTCAGTGTAATCCACCAGTAGTCACCATCCTTGTATAACTGGTAATCAGAAGACGGCACCCAGTTATTAAAATCCCCGATCAGGTAAACATGTTGTTTGTAAGGAGCATAAAGTACAAGGGTCACGGATTGATCCGAGATATAGTTAATTCCGTCAATAACGCCTTCAGGTCGTGATTTTTCAACCGGAGTGTCCCTGACAAAAATCAAAGTGGTATCATAATCAGTATTGCCATCTTTTTCTGCTTTTATAATAGCCGTATAAGTTCCCGGATCAATAAACTGATAACTGAATTCCATGTTTATATCATTTACGGAATGAACTGTGCTGTTATTGATTGTCAGGCTTAAATCAGCAGTGTCGGATGCCGATGCTTTAAAAGTAATACTTTGGGTAGGATCAATAAGTAAAGGTGAAGCATCAGGATAGATGAAAGCAACAGAGAACTCATCTGTGGCCACATCCACAAAAATATCGGTTCCCCCGGTTCCTTTACCTTCCCTGGTTGCATCGGCACTACGAAATACAAACGCAAGTTGAAGTATCGTTTCACTTTCAGGAACACCATAATAAGATCGAATAGCCGGCGTTAATTCCAGTTTATACAGATTGGTGGATATCCGGGTCAGCTTACAAGCAGGAATATTTACTCCCCATTCTGTCTTTACATATTTCCAGTCACTTGTACCGGTACTTTTATCAGTGATAACACCTGTGTGTGCGTATATGTCACCAGTATAGTTTTCGAGGCCGCCTGATCCCTCTGATGCGTTGAAATATACTATAACCGGTTTCGAGTCCACTGGTATCCCCGGATCGGTATACACAACCTGTGCATAAGAGACAATTTCAAATAAGGAAAATAAAATAAATACGAGTTTCCTCATGCCTTCATGGTGTTTTTTAAAAGGTGACTAATTTATGATGTAAAAATTCAGAAACAATAAAAAAGCATACCCAAAACTGGATATGCTTTTTTATTTAAAAAGAAGTATTATTCGATAGTTCCTGTTCCATCAGTAAAGTTAAGCGTAACTTTTTGTCCTGCTGTAACATTTGCTCTTTCTTGATCATCACCGGTACCTCTGTATTCAATTACACCGTTAAGAACGATAAATTCAGCTTGCCACCAATCAATAGCATTGCCATCATCTTTAGTTAATGTATTTGCTTTAACATACATTCTCAACTCTCCGTCTGCTGTGAATACAGGTGACGTAATGGTTTTAGCTGTATTATCAACCGTGAATTCTATTCCTCCAGCCCATGAATCATCCCCAAATACAGGGCCAATACCATTTACGGAAGGAGCATTTATTTCAATAGTTTCATCAGCAAGATTGACAACTACCATGTAATATCCGGATTCAGCCACATCAGGTACGTTGTCAGTTCCTTTTGCATAAACTCCGTCTGTAGCTCCAGCTGTTGCATCAACACCAAAATCTTTACCCCAGCTTTTTTCCTGGCAAAATTTAATGCCTGCATCTGCCACTCCAGCTTCAATCCATACAACGCGCCAGAATAAGTGAGGATTACTATGTACAGGTATCATTTCGATACCATTAGCAGCCCAGTCCCAGCCTCCAATAGAAGCTCCAATCATATACATTTGTTCCGGGTATTCTGGAGGAGGCAATTCGCCAGCATCTTCAGTTGTGCCGACAACACCTGCAATACCTTTCTCTCCTGCAGTCCAGGTAAATGTAAAGTTTAGTAATTGTCCACCATTATCAACTTCAATATCATCACCATCTGCGGTCAGGTCAGCCAGAGATCCTCCGTAGCTTATATCAGGACGACAGTGATCACCGTCCTGGCCTCCTGCATCAAGGTTTGTCCATGGAACATCTTCTAAAATAAATTTCCAGGCTTTATTGATACGAACCTTAAACTTGCCACTTAAATTTACGCTTTTACTTGTTGTAAATGTTGCTGATTCTGCAGTTCCTGAAACATAAGAAGCAACATCTCCTGTTGCACTGATTTCGAATTCATTAATCTTCATAATCCAGAACTGTGAAGTGGTTTTATCGGTCATCACATAATACAAACCCGCTTCAGAGATAGAATAAGTATCAGTACCACCAGAAACCAGACTACCTTTTTTATACATGATAGAGTCGGTTGCAGTTCCTACCTCTGCATTTTGATAAACTGTTTCAACACTTGCAGCACTGTAACTGATGGTTTCATCTGCTGTAACTTCAGAAAATGCAAATTCGCCTGCTGAGAGATAGAAAATGCCATACATCATGCCTTCCCTAACAGCTTTTACAGCATAATCACTACTAGGTTCAACATATTGTTTTGCGTCCAGAACCAATACTTCATCTCCGGTTGCTGTTCCTTTAATCTGCATTCCATAGATAGGATTATCTATTACAGTAGGGCCATTGTCATCTTTATTACATGAGGTAAAATAAACTCCCCCAATAAGTAACATGAACAAATACAAAAGATTTTTCTTCATAACTTTTATTTTATATTAATTAGTAACTAAAAATAATTGCGTTTTTATAATTGTAAATTAACAGGATCACTGTTTAAATTAGGATTCGCATCAAGCTGATCCTGAGGTAAAGGGAACACACGTCTTTCGGCACCTTCTCCGGATTCTGTTGCTCCCAGCCACCAGTTTCTGTCAGCAAAAAGTCCAAACCTGATTAAATCACTTCTTCGGTGGCCCTCCAGAAATAATTCTCTTCCTCTTTCATTCAATACTTCACTCAATGTAGCTGTTACAGAAGGCAAACCTGCTTTGGTACGCGTTTGATTTAGATCATCATCCGCTGAAGCATCTGCAAGTGTAGCTCCTCTCAATGTTGCTTCTGCCCGCATCAGGTAGGCATCAGCCAGGCGGAACACCGGAAAGTCATTATTCATAATTGGTCCTGATCCGATTTCTACTTCGAATTTAACAACCCGATAACCTGAAAATCGTGTAACTGCAGCTCCATCAGTAGCGTCTGTCATTATGTCGGCTTTAATATTCTGTGTAAGAATTAGTTTACCATTGTCATTGGATAATTCATTACCATCAATATCATACTGCTGACCACGAAGGAAAGCACTCGCCCTTTGATCAACGATTTCATCGTTTACAGAGGTGTTATCGTCCGGATTATCATATCCGTCATTTGGTGCAAATAGTTTTTCATAATAGTCCGGTTTTACAGCACATCCGTTCCAGGGCGAACTTTGGAGGTCGTATGTCTTTTGATGCAGTGTATGCAGTGTTCTGAAATTGTGACGCATTCCATCATCCGCATTTTCATCTCCAAGGATTGAAAATATAACTTCCGAAGAAGCGGCATTATCAACTTTAAATGGTCCAAGTCTGTCTGATTCAAGTTGATAACCGGAATTTATGACTAAATTCATATACTTCGCCACAGAATCCATGTCGTTGACATTGAAATTACTATCACCCTTGTATATTGCTCCGTTCAAATATAATTTACCCAATAGCATATAGGCCATTGCTTTGGAAATTTTGTAGTTGTCAACCGTTCCCGGTTCCGGTAAATCAGGAATTGCTTCTGTAACTACTGTAATTAGTCTGTTGTAGATATCGGCTCGTTTAACACGATAGGGATTACTTTCGGCATTGCTAAACGATTCACTATAAGGAACTGCTCCGTAGTTGTCAATCAGCAAATAAAACAGATAGCTTCTTAAAACTTTCATTTCAGCACGGGCCAGAGTTGCTGCTTCACTGTCAGCCTGAAAATACTCTAAAGCCTGGTTACAACGAACCACACCTGAGTATAAATGAGACCACATGCTTTGCACTCCAATTGTTGTAGAATTCCATGTGTGTCTGTGCAGAACACGCCATTTCCCGTCATCTTCCCAGTCTGTTCCACGCTGAGGGAAAACCAGAAAATCAGATGTTACCTCCTGCATATATAACCACCAACCCCAGTCATCCAACAAATGCCTTTGCTCTGTATAGGCACTTAACGTAATTGACTCCAGTTGACCTTCGTTCTCCGGAAACTTATCGGCAGGTAAATTTTCATATATTTCAGTATCAAGATTACAAGCCGAGATCCAGAAAATACTGGCTATAATAATTAATATTCTATATGTCTTCATCACTTATTCAGTTATTTGATATGGTTAATTTTAAAAAGTAACATTAAACCCGACGGTGAATGTTGTACTTTTTGGATAAACATTAAAGATATCAATGCCAATTGTACTTGGATCAATACCAGAGTATTGAGTTAGTGTCCATAAGTTGTTTCCTGAGGCAAATACTCGTGCTCTTTGCAGCCAGTTAATATTTTTTGTATTAAATGTATAGCCTACGGTAATGTTTTCCAGCCTTACAAAATCTCCTTTTTCCAGAAAATAATCAGAAAAAGTAGAAGCCTCTTTGAGTTCAGTCCTGGCAGGTGCCGAATTCAGAACGTTTCGGGTTGGGAAATAACTTGGGTTATCAAATACCATATTAGTAGCATTCAGGATATCGTGTCCGAACATTCCGCGCAGTGTAAAGGTTAGATCCCAATCCTTAAAAAGAGTAATATTATTACTCCATCCCAACTCTAGCGTTGGTTGTGCATGTCCGAGAATTTGTTTGTCTTTTTCTTCAATATTATCAATAGTGGCATAAGTTCCATCCGCTTTCTCATATAAAAAAGAACCTGTTCTCTTATCTATGCCGACAAATTTAGGACCAAAGAATGTTCCCCTTTCTTCCCCTTTCTTCATAATTTGAGTATAGGTGCCATAACCAAGCGGTTCCTGTAAGTAGCCTTCATTTACTTTTTCTACTGCCGGATATTGCTCGTTTCCAAGGGCTGTAATAATAGCTTTGTCATGTGTAGCAACGATTGTACTCGCCCATTTTGCATTTAGACCGGCAAGGATATGTCCAGTTAATGAGGCCTCAAAACCATTTATATCAATAGCACCTCCATTAGCCAGGGTACTGGTAACAAGATTAGGTGGGACTGGAACTGTATAGGAATATATTAGGTCTGTGGTTTTTTTGTTATAATAATCCACAGATCCGGTAATTCTGTCGTTAAGTAATCCAAAATCAGCTCCGATATTTATTTCAGTGTTTACTTCCCATTTTAAATAAAGATTGGGATTCTGAATTGCCCCGTAATTAACGGTATACTTATTGGTGGTTGGATCCAGAGTATAACCTGTAACACCATACAATGCAATATTCTTATAGGAATCGATCTCCTGATTTCCTGTTTGTCCATATCCCAATCTGATTTTGGCCAGGCTTAAAAAGTCAACATCTTTCATAAATGACTCCTGCTTCATATTCCAGGCAAGAGAAGCTGATGGGAACAGTCCCCATTCTTTATTTGCTCCAAATTTGGAAGATCCGTCACGCCTTAAAGTGGCAGTCACAAAATATCTTCCGGCATAATTGTAAACGAGTCTTCCGAAACCAGAAATAAGCTTACTTTCACCTTTATAAGAATCAACATCTCCCGGAACAACCAATGCCAATGAAGCTAAATCGTCAGCTCTGGTATAATCTGAACCTGGATTTTTACCTTCGGCACTAAATCCGTCCCAAAGGAATTTCTGATAAGAATAACCACCGACCAGATTTAAAGAGTGATTGTTAAATTCCTTTTTGTAATTTGCAAAAGCTTCAAATAAAATGGATGCATTGTTCCCGTAATTCCGTCTGCCATATCCTTCTCCATTTATTGGTCCATTAGATGCAGGTTCAAAGTATGATGATTCTGAGTCATCGCGGGTATACGCACCGTTTAAGGTAATTTTAAAACCATTAAATACGTCAATATCTGTTTTTAATCTACCTAAGAAACGCTTGGCATCCCTTGTATTTTGAATATCGTTTAAAACGGCGACAGGGTTACTGTAATTATTTACCGGTTGCGTAGGATCCTGATAATATGTTTTATCTTCGTTATAAACCGGAATCGTGGGATTTCGCTGAAAAGCCTGGAACAACACACCGTCGGCTCCTGAGCTTCCATAATTTATATAGTCGTTATGTTCAATTGTATTTGCAATATTCATGGATAGCGTAACAACATCATTAAATGCTTTGGTTTCTGCATTTAATCGCATTATTGTACGTTGTTTACCTGAATTTAATACAATTCCCTGCATATTATTGTGAGAAAGAGAGGCTCTGTAATTGCCGTTTTCATTTCCTCCCGAGAATGCCAGGGATTCATTGTTGGAATATCCCGTTCTATAAATTTCGTCCTGCCAGTCGGTGTTATATCCCAAGTCTCTAATTTCAATTCCCAGTTCATTGGCATAGGCTCTGTATTCATTTGCCGACATAAGATCAAGTCTACTTTTAGATGCAATTTGATCAATGGTGCCATAACTACTGAATTCGATTCTTGATTCTCCTTTTTGACCCTTTTTCGTGGTAATAATTATAACGCCATTTGCGCCTCTGGATCCATAGATTGCTGCTGATGACGCATCTTTTAAAATGTTAAAACTTGCAATATCTTCAGGTGCAATAGTTGTTGGATCAACACCCACAACACCATCAACAACATATAAAGGATCTGTACCAGCCGATAATCCTGAGGCTCCTCTGATTTTTACATTAAATCCTGCATTTGGATCACTTCCGGCTTTTCGAATCGTAACACCGGCAACCTTCCCTTGTATCCCCTCAATAGGATCCTGAACGGCGACAGTCTGAATGTCTTTGTCAGTCACATTATAAACGGCCCCTGTTTTATCCTCCTTTTTCTGAACGCCATAGCCAATTACAAGAAACTCTTCCAGTTGCTCAAGTTTGGGATCAAGGGCTACGTTAAGTACAGTTTGCCCTGTAGTAGAAACTTCCTTAGCATTATAACCAATAAAGCTAAATACAAGGGTTTCGTTTGCTGAAGGAATGGTAATGCTGTAATTTCCATCAAAGTCAGTAATTACACCCATCGTTGTTCCTTTTACAAGAATAGAAACCCCCGGGAGTGGAGATTTGTCTTTAGCATCTGTAACAGTACCTGTTACAGTTACAGTTTGAGCAAATATATTTGTTGAAAATAAGAGAAATGTGCTCAACAATATTATTGCTTGCTTTTTGATTTTTTGTCTCATAGAATCAATTTCTTCGTTAACAATAAAAACCTGAAAATTAACTGAGATTTTATAGAGATTTTTTATGTATAGCCTTCCCAAGCCAGTACAAAACTATGACTGTTTAAAGCGATTGCATAGATTTTTTGCGCAAAAGGCAACAAATTTTAACGAAAACGTTTCCGCAAACGTTTTCGGAATTAGTGTTCCGCACGTAGGTTAGGTATAGATTATACTTGCAGTTGAATAGAGTTTTCTTGCTTAACTTAATATTAATACCTAATATTGTAACTGTACAACACCTCAATACCGGTGAAAAGAACTCAGATAACCATTAAGGATATTGCTCGCGAACTGGGTATATCTCCTTCAACCGTTTCCCGTGCGCTAAAGGATCATCCCGATATTAGTGCAGAAACAAAAAAGGCAGTTAGAGATCTGGCTGCTAAATATCATTATACGCCTAATTCTATAGCACTAAGCTTAAGAAGTCAGAAGAGTAATGTGATTGGTGTAGTCATCCCTCAGATTGTACATTTTTTCTTTTCATCCGTTATAAGTGGCATTGAGGAAGCCGCAGAAGAATATGGATATAATGTTATGGTGTGCCAATCGGATGAGAGTTACGAAAAGGAGATCCGTAACGTAGACACCTGTATCAGTAGCCGTATAGATGGTATTCTGGTTTCCATGTCAAAGAATACGCACAAATATGATCATTTTGAAAAGGTACTTGACGATAATATCCCTCTGGTTTTTTTCGACAGGGTGTGTCCAGGTGTAAAAGCAGACCGTATTGTTGTGGATGATTACTATGGTGCGTTCAATGCAGTAGAACATATGATCAAAGGCGGATGCAGGCGTATTGCTCACCTTGGATCATCAAAACATCTTTTAATTGCACGTAACCGGTTGAATGGGTATATTGATGCGCTGAAAAAATATGGTTTGCCGGTTGATGAAAGTATTATTCTTGAATGTGACAGTCGGGAAAGTGCATTGGAAAGAACCCCGACATTATTTACAAAAGGTGAAAATCCGGATGGAATTTTTGCCATAAACGATCTTGCTGCTTCAGGGGCACTGACGGCTGTGAAAAGACTTGGATTTAGTGTTCCGGATGACGTATCAATATGTGGCTTTTCCGATGGTCTGGTGGCACAGGTGGTCGAACCACCGATGACTACCGTGGAACAACATGGATTTGAAGTGGGAAAGGCAGCTGCACAATTACTGATTGACCGTATTGAAGGCAGAGCTACGACAAACAGCATCACCAAAATGATCAAAACAACACTTGTTGTTAGAGAGTCCACCAGGCTGGTAAAAGATTCTGCAAACGTTTGAAATTTCAAAAAATAAGATTAAGTCATTTAAAATCAGTGTCATATGAGAAAAGTAATTTTTTACTTGGTATGATTGTCCATATATTTGTTGCACTGATTTTATAAAAGAGATTTCCCGTATAACAACTTCCCGCCAATTAATAATCTGCAATATTAATTGCTAACCAATGCTATATTCATGAAAACGAAACCCCGCCTTAGTTTTTGGCAGATATGGAATATGAGTTTCGGGTTCCTTGGAATCCAGTTTGGCTTTGCTTTGCAAAATGCCAATGCCAGCAGAATACTTCAGGTTTTTGGAGCTGATGTTGAACATCTTAATTGGTTTTGGTTGGTTGCTCCTGTAACAGGTATGATCATTCAACCTATTATAGGGTATTATAGCGACCGAACATGGAACAAACTAGGGCGAAGGAGACCATACTTCCTTATTGGTGCTGTATTGACCAGTATTGCATTAATCATGATGCCGAATGCTCCGCATTTTGCACAATATCTTGCCCCAATGTTTATTGGAGGCGGTTTGCTGATGATTATGGATGCATCCATAAATATTTCCATGGAACCATTTCGTGCTCTTGTTGCTGATAAACTACCGGAAGATCAACATACTCTGGGATTTTCAGTTCAGACGCTGTTAATTGGAATTGGGGCGGTTATTGGTTCCTGGTTACCTTATATTTTGGGTAATTTTTTAGGGTTTTCAAAAGAAGCTGAAGAAGCAGGCAGGGTAGCACCCAACGTATACTGGTCATTTTATATTGGGGCCATGGTTTTGATAACAACCATTGTATGGACTGTTTCAACAACTAAAGAATATCCTCCAGAATTTTACGATGAGGAGAAGGTTGAAACAAAAGTTAAGGCAAAATTCAAGATTCCTAAAACGATGATCCAGCTTCTGGTGGTTCAGTTTTTCTCCTGGTTTGCATTATTTTCTATGTGGGTTTACACCACACCGGCAATAGCATATCATTTTTATGGTACGCTTGATGCCAACAGCACAGGGTATCAGGAAGCGGGGGACTGGGTTGGTATTTTGTTCGGCGTTTATAATGGTATTTCAGCCATTATTGCGTTATCACTACCTGTCATTGCAAAACGAATTGGAAGACGTCATACACATGCTTTAGCGTTGACCATTGGTGGATTATCTTTCCTGTCATTTATATTGTTTAGAGATGACACGTGGCTGATTTTACCAATGATAGGCATCGGTATTGCATGGGGGAGTATTCTGGCCATGCCTTACTCTATTCTTGCGAATACAATACCGCCAAAGCAAATGGGTGTTTTTATGGGACTGTTTAATATGTCCATTACAATTCCTCAAATTACAAATGGTGTTTTCGGAACGCTTATTCTTAAGCATATTTATAATGATAATCCTTTTAATGCCATTATTGGTTCAGGAGTTTTGATGTTACTGGGAGCAGCAAGTACATTCTTTGTGGAGGATAAGTTGGATAAAAAGACCGGGCATTAGTGGAAGTCAAAGCATGCATATTCGATCTGGACGGGGTGATTTGTGATACCGCAAAATATCATTACCTGGCATGGAAAGAGCTGGCAGATAGTCTTGGATTTAAGTTCACTCCTGAAGACAATGAACGGCTGAAGGGTGTAAGCAGAATGGTATCACTGGATATATTGCTGGAAATAGGAGGTTTAGCATTTGATGCTCAAAAAAAACACCAGATGGCTGAAGAAAAAAACATGCGCTACAGGGAATATATTTTTAAGATGAACCCAGATGATATTCTGCCCGGTGTTCTGCCATTTCTGGATGAACTGAAACGGTCTGGAATAAGTATCGCTTTAGGTTCGGCGAGTAAAAATGCGAAAACCATACTGGAACGACTCGGAATTCTATCGTTGTTTGATGCTATAGTAGATGGCTCCATGGTTCAACACGCCAAACCTAATCCCGAGGTCTTTCTCCTTGG
Organism: Quyinboa mangrovi; assembly: GCF_042219825.1. NCBI lineage: Bacteria > Pseudomonadati > Bacteroidota > Bacteroidia > Bacteroidales > Quyinboaceae > Quyinboa > Quyinboa mangrovi. Next base: position 43,078 of record NZ_JBHJHQ010000003.1, on the reverse strand, counting down.
GGCGGAACTGGTTGGAGTTCAACCGGCAGAAACGGTGGTATTCGAGGACGCACAGGCAGGTATTCAGGCTGCTTTGAATGGAGGCATGATTGCAATTGGTATAGGTGACAAACCTATGTTGCAAAAGGCACATTATGTTGCAGATGGATTTAAGGATTTTACGCTGAAAAAACTGCGTGAAATTGTGGTAAATCTTTAACAATGCCAATATGAAAAGTATCATAGAAAAAGATAACTGGAAAATCATTCAATACAGGTTTGACCCGGAGAAGCAGGAAGCTGCTGAAAGTATTTTCAGCATTGGAAACGGGAAGATGGGGCAACGGGCAAATTTCGAAGAATACTATAGCGGTGATTCCCTCCAGGGATCATATATTGCCGGCATTTATTATCCGGATAAAACCCGCGTAGGATGGTGGAAAAACGGGTACCCTGAATATTTTGCCAAAGTGCTGAATTCTCCTTCATTTATTCCGGTTCACGTAACAGTTGAAAATGAAGTGCTTGACCTGGCGACCTGGCAGGTGGTTGAGTTCGAGCGTGCTTTGGATATGCAAAAGGGTGTATTAAGCAGGTCATTTACTGCTGTTTCACCATTAGGGAAAAAGGTTCAGGTAAGAGCTGAGCGATTCTTAAGCATGGATGAACCGGAGGTGGCAGCTATAAAATATTCTATACTTTTACCTGATGGAGGTGCCAGTATTCTTATAAAACCAGGCATTGATGGTGATGTGAAAAACAGGGATTCCAATTATGATGAAATTTTCTGGAATATCCTTGAGACAGAGAATAAAACGCTTACCAATCACCTGGTGGCCCAGACGAAGAAACTGGATTTTAGAGTAGCATATTCCATGCATAATAAACTTTTTCTGAACCAGGTGGAACTGACTGCCACACCCAATCATATTGCCACAGATAAAAAAATTGAATCCGCTTATGAAGTGTATCTTGACAAAGGTCTTGAACTGATTCTTGAAAAGTATGTATCAGTCCTAAGTTCTTTGAATCATCCGGTGGAGAAGCTTCCAAGACTGGCAGTGGAAAAAGTAAAAAATGCGGCACGTACCGGTTATGTGCAATTAAAAGAGAACCATAAAGCATGGTGGGCAAAAAAGTGGCACGACAGCGATATTGCCATAAAGGGAGATGTGGCTGCACAACAGGGAATTCGCTTCAATATCTTTCAATTAAACCAGACCTACACCGGTGATGACCCGAGATTGAATGTTGGCCCGAAAGGTTTTACAGGTGAAAAATATGGTGGATCTACATACTGGGATACCGAAGCATATTGTGTGCCGTTCTTTCTTGGAACAGCTTCGTCTACGGTGACCAGGAATCTGTTATTATATCGTTACAAACATTTGGGAAAAGCCATTGAAAATGCAGGTAAATTAGGGTTTAATAACGGTGCAGCGTTGTATCCTATGGTGACCATGAATGGTGAAGAATGCCACAATGAATGGGAAATTACGTTTGAAGAAATTCACAGAAATGGTGCCATTGCCTACGCCATTTACAACTATACAACATATACCGGTGATAAAAGCTATCTGGAAGACTACGGGCTTGAGGTTCTTATTGGAATAGCACGTTTCTGGTCTTTGCGGATCAATTGGTCCGAAGAAAAGCAGAAATATGTAATACTTGGGGTTACTGGTCCGAATGAATACGAAAATAACGTTAATAACAACTGGTATACCAATTATATTGCCACCTGGTGTTTACGTTATACGATGGACGTTATCAGTGAATTGAAGGAATCAAGGCCTCAGAAATTACTTGCAGTTTTGGGCAAGACATCTTTCGACGAAGAAAAAGAGATTCGGAAATGGAAGGATATTACTGATAAAATGTATCTGCCTTACGATGAAGAGCGTGGTATATTTTTGCAACAGGATGGTTTTCTGGATAAAGAGGATAGTTTAGCTGAAGATATTCCAGCTTCAGAAAGACCAATTAACCAAAACTGGTCGTGGGACAGAATTCTTCGTTCATGTTTTATAAAACAGGCCGATGTCCTGCAGGGAATGTTCATTTTTGAACATGAATTTGACTACAATACGATAAAAGCCAACTATGAATTCTATGAACCGAGGTGCGTACATGAATCATCGCTGTCACCCTGTGTTCATAGTATACTGGCTACGAGTCTTGGTAAAATCGACAGAGCTTATGAACTTTATCTGCGTACTTCGCGGCTCGACCTTGACGATTACAACAAGGAGATTGCAGAGGGTCTACACATTACGAGTATGGCCGGAACCTGGATGTCCGTTGTAATAGGTTTTGGTGGAGTTAAAGTGCGGAATGGTAAATTATATATCAATCCTGTGCTTCCAAATGGCTGGACACAGTTCTCTTTTAAGATAAACTTCAGGGAGCGCATCCTTAGTGTAACCATAAATGAAAGTGGCGTAGAACTTTCACTTGAACAGGGAAGCGACCTCGAGCTATTTTTAAATGGAAATTTAATGGTGATAAACTAACAGTGCTTAAAAAGGGCATATTTGAGTATGTGTAATAAATAGGTATTACCTTTATAAGTATAAATAATTAGTTTATTGACCCAATTAAGAATTTAAAAGCAGGTATTCGGATGTAATTGCAGTAAAATTACCAGGAATGAAGCGAAACATTGGATTATACTTTTTCTTTTTATGGTTTGCCTTCTTTCCCGGCAATGCTAAAAATCGGTATATATCAAAAATTTACGACGGAAAAGATCTGTTAGTTTCAACAGATTCAGGAGAGTACATCCTGTCTGCTGTGAAAGAGAATATAATTAAAGTGTCTTTCCGAAATCACCGGATTTATTCCAATAGGACCTATGCACCTGTCATAGCAGGCACTCTGGAAACTCATTTAACAGAATTGAATAATGAACTGGTTTTGTCCACTGATGAAATAGATGTGCACATTAATAAATTCCCTGTCTCCATCAATTTTGTTTACAGGGGAGCATTAAAATTGGGTGGGTTAAAATTTGAAACTTCCACTGATACAATGATATACCGGTACAGGATGAAGTCGGATGAACAGATCTATGGCACAGGTGCAAGAGCTTTGCCACTTAATCGCAGGGGATACCGTTTTCAGTGCTATAACCAGGCAAACTATGGTTATGGCATGGGAGCTGATTTTCTTAATTATTCCATTCCGCTAATCATGTCCTCTGAAAAATACATGTTGCTGTTCGATAATCCAGCCAGAGCATGGTTCGATATCGGGAAGCGTGATGTGGATCGTTTTTCATTTGAAAGCCTGGGAGGAAATGCAACAGTTTACTTTTTTGCTGATGATTCGTATGATAAGCTGGTGTCTGATTATGTGAAATTTACCGGGATGCAACCTATGCCGCCGGTCTGGGCGCTCGGAAACCTGCAATCAAGATTTGGATATAGGTCACAGATGCAAACCGAAAATGTTGTGGATTCCATGCTTCAGGCTGGTTATCCAATGGATGCCATTATCCTTGATATTTTCTGGTTTGGCCCTCAGGTTCAGGATGGTTTAATGGGGAATTTGTCATGGGATGCAATACATTGGCCTGAACCGGAACGAATGATCCGTAAGTTCAGAGATCAGGGTGTGAAGACCATATTGATCAGTGAACCGTTTTTCACAAAAAAGTCAAATCATTATACCTCCCTGGATCAACACGGTTTATTTGGCAAAAATGCTGACGGAACAACCATGACACTCCCCAACTTTTACTTTGGCGAAGCCGGTTTGCTGGATATTTTTAATCCTGAAGCAGGAGACTGGTTGTGGCAGCAATACGATGCATTAAAACAGCAGGGCGTTGAAGGCTGGTGGTGCGATCTGGGAGAACCGGAAATTCATCCTGATTCCATGATTCATGTGAATGGAAAAGCATCGGAAGTACATGGTATTTACGGGCATAACTGGACTAAAGTGTTTTACGATCATTACCGGAAGGAGTATCCTGACGAACGTTTGTTTGTGTTAGGCCGGGCCGGTTATGCCGGGTCACAACGCTTTGGATTAGTTCCATGGTCTGGAGATGTGGGACGAACATGGAGTGGATTACGTGCGCAGATACCGGTGATGCTTGGCATGGGGCTGTCGGGTCTGGCTTATATGCATTCCGATGCCGGTGGCTTTGCCAGTGGAACGAAGAATCCTGAACTTTATACCCGGTGGTTGCAGTATGCTGTTTTTACGCCGGTATTTCGTCCGCATTCCGATTCGCATGCTGAACCGGAGCCCATCTATTATGCGGATTCCATTCAGGACATTGTCAGGCATTACATCAAGCTAAGGTATGCGATGTTGCCATATAATTACACTTTAGCATGGCAAAACCATCGTTCCGGAGAACCAATGGCAAAACCATTGTTCATGGTATATGATGATCCCGAACTGTCAGCTAACGACTCCATCTATTTCTGGGGTGACAATTTGTTGGTGGCGCCGGTCATGCGGTCAGGCACAGGCGTGCAAAAAGTTGTGCTGCCGGAAGGAACCTGGTATGATTTTCATACCGGAGATATGATAGAAGGTGGCAAAACTGTTGATGTTGCGGTTACTTTATCTGACATCCCCGTATTTGTAAAAGCAGGTAGTTTTATCCCCATGATTTCTCCAATTCAGTCTACTGAGGATTATAAAACCGATACTCTTATTGTTCACTTCTTTACTGACCCGGAACGTAAAGCATCAAACTTCATAATGTATGCAGACGACTGCCATACCTTTGGTGCTTATGAGAAGAACCAATATGAGTTGATTGATTTCACATATAAAAACGGCATTTTTACGGTTAAAAATTCAGGATATAATTACCCGGGCAGACCGCCACATCGACTGCTAAAATTTGTAGTCCATCAACCTGATTTTGAAAAAGTGAAAATCAACAGGAAATGGATAAAGACTGAAATAAAAGAAAAGACCACCTCAGTTATAGTCACCTTGCCTGCCAACCGGACCATTGAAATTCAAACCCGCTGATTTATTTTTTGTCTTTTAACTGGTAAAGTGCATTTGCAAACTCAATTCCCAAATCGATATAATCGGGACTGGTATAATGCCATGGATCAGAATATGAATATTTTTTGGTGGAACGGACAATCGTTGCATTGGCATCTGTCCGGGCAAATTTTTCCTCGCCATACTGAACCAGGTCACCATAAGGCCATGTTATGCCATTATTCTTCACTCCTGAATCAGATATTTTACCAATTACCACCGGAAGATCATTGGATCTGAAAGCCGCACGGATCAGTCCCATAAGTTGGTTCAGATTATCGTAATAGGCTGCAGCTACATCTTCGGTAAAATCACCATCCGATTCTCCCTGCATCCAGAAAATACCTGCCGGCACCAGCACGTCTTCAACGCCATCGCCATTGATATCATTTACTGCATAGGCATTTTTTACGGTTTCCAAAAAATGGTCATACTGATTAATGCCAGTCTTATCCGTGTAATTGGGGTCCCAGCTTCCGGCTCCTCTGGCTGCTCTCTGATCAATGGATGTACCGCCTCTGGAGTATTTTATCAAGGCTATATTCTGATCCGGATATAATGCCTGTAAACGTTGGGCAAGGGATAACTCTACGCCAAACCGGTCAGAATAGGTATTGGATGTGGCATCACTTTTTGTCCCACGTCCGTGACCCGGTTTCAGTTGTTCCCATATCCCGATTCCTCCGCCCGTTTCATTGTCTCTTGCTGTATTTCCCTGAAAGATCCATACATTTTTATTCGTCTTTTTCAGTGAATCGGGCAGATCTTTCACAAAACCATAACCGTCCATATTGGACTGGCCACCAAGGTAAAATACCATGATGGTATCTTTTACTGCTGTTTTCTTAGCTGATGCAAACGTTGGAATAAATAGTAAAACGGTTAATGCTGTAATTATTCGGTTTTTCATTATAGTATGTTTTATATTTTTTAGTCACCGGGTGAATATTGAAGTGTTACTATTCACCCGGAGACTAAATTAAGAACTTATTTTTTTAATTCTGTCCCAATCCTGTGAAAAATGCAATTTTACTTTTTCCAGTTCTTTTGGATCAATAAATGGCTTTGGATCAATCCATACCGAAGGAACAATCTTTGCAAGAAAGAGCAAGGAATATCTCAGAGTTCCTAAACCAATACGCCAGAAAAAATTTAGGAGTCCTGATTTAAACTTCCTGCGCTTGGTAAGGTTTACAGATTTTGCAACAGAGCGGATAACTTTCAACTGTTTCTCAGAATATGAGCGGTGTTTTCGGCTGTAATCAACAGACTCAGTATCAATTTCCGCATCCATAATCTTTGCAAGTTTTCGGATAAAACCTTTAGGATCGTTCCTTAAATCGTCGTATAAGAGCACCACCGGTTCTTTGGCAAAATAAGTTTTCAACAATTCAACCTGATGTGAATAATTCAGGTCTGAATTTTTGAAATAGCCTTTGTCTGACTCCAGATCAAAGAATGCTGAAAATGTTCCACTGAAACCGTTTTTTACAAAGCGTCTGTATTGCGAGGCAATATAACTGTCGTGTCGCCTGAATACGATAACCGGAGTTGTGTCGGGATAGGATTCTGTGAACCATGCAATTTCTTTTTCCAGCTGCTGATCGAATTCCCGTGAAATCAGAATTTTGTGAACTGCGGTTCTGGCAATAATCTTTTTTACCTTTTTATATCGTGTCCGCTGTATGTAATAAATATTGCGCAACTTTGGAAATACACGGTATTGCAGAAAGGTAGTGCCGGTTTTCCCGGTTCCCACATGAAAAAAGATTTGATGCTGTGTTGTATTGTTCATAACCCGCTTTCAGCACCAAAGATAGTATGATTTGCTTAAATGAGAAACGAAAGTACTGATGCTATTTTTCATCTCTAACCTGCAGTATCACATTCCCTATCTTTTGCTCAGATAACACATAAGTATAAGCTTTCCTGATTTCTTCCAAACGGAATGACCTGTCAATTAGTGGTTTGAATTTCCCTTGTTTCATCAGATCCAGTACTACCGCCAGACTGCCTTTTATATTTGTAGGCAGAGGGAATTTCACTTTCTTTCCTGAGGTAAAAGGAGAAATTAGCGCTAACAAAGGATTTTCGGAATGTGGACCAAGTTCCGATGAAATATATGTCCCGTTGGATTTAAGCAAAGGTTTACATTGTGAAAATGAACTTTTACCCACAGCGTCAAAAACAAAATCATACACTTCATGATCTTTGGTAAAATCTTCATTCTGATAATCAATGACACGATCTGCACCGAGGGTTTTTACAGTTGTCAGATGATCTGTTGGTGCTGTCGCTGTTACTTTTAATCCCTTGGCTTTTAGCAATTGAATGGCAGCTGACCCGATAGCTCCTGTTCCACCGTTAACCATCACTTTGTGATCCATAAAAAGAGAAACTTTATTAATAAAGTTCACGGCGTAATGCGCTCCTTCTGCGCATGCTGCAGCTTGTGTAAACGAAAATCCTTCAGGAACAGGAAAGATCGCCCTGTCCTCGCGTATTACCATAAATTCTGCCTGCGATGCCAGTCCGTTATCATCAAATCCCCACACTTTATCCCCACGTTTAAAAGCGGTTACACCAGTGCCAACCTCTTCAATCACGCCGGCAAAATCTGTTCCGGGTGTCTGATGTTTAGGTTTGCCAAAGCCGGTAAAGGCTTGTATTATAGCTGGCTTTCCACGTAAAATTCCACAATCTGTCCTGTTGACCGTTGTGGCATACACTTTAATCAAAAGTTCATTGAATTTTGGCACAGACACGGGAATATCACCAAGATTAAGGACATCGGGATAACCATATCGGGTGCGGAGTACTGCTTTCATGTTATGGGGCTTCAAGGTGTTGATCAATCAAAATCTGGTTACCGTCAGGGTCTGTGATCATAAAACTGGCCGGTCCTTTGGAATTTTCATCGGCTTCCATGTCAATAGCAATATCCTTAACCTTCAGTTCTTTCTGGATATCACGAATGTCGGTGAACTCATGCAGAGGCTGTGCTTTATCATTCCATCCGGGATTAAAGGTCAGAATATTTTTTTCAAACATTCCCTGAAACAACCCGATCAGAGTGGTATCGTTTTTCATGATCAGGTAATTTTTATCCGGATCACCTGCAAAAACCGTAAATCCAAGTTTTTCGTAAAACGCTTTTGACGTTTCCAGATCTTTCACGGACAGACTAACAGAAAATGCGCCTAACTTCATGGTACAGAATTTATTATTAAAACACCATGAGCAGGTAAATTGTTGAGTCTGGAGATCTAAATTTCTGAATTACTCAGGCTTAATTAGTATAACTCATATGCAAGTCAATAGAACCGGTTGCATTGTTGCTGGTATATTGTAACTTCCAGGTACCCTGCGCTGCAGAAAATGTTTCATTAATAGAAAATGTTTCAGGCCCTGCAAAGGAATTTTTATAAACTTCAGCTCCTGCCGGATCACTTAGAATAACTTCTACAGATTCTGTATGTACAACTACACTTCCGGTAAGAGAAATCAAATCTGCACCTTTATCTACATCCATAAGTGTAAGACCGCTGGAATTTGTGTTTATATCAGAATCAAAACCAAAGCTTACCGGGGATTTCTTTTCACAGGATGATATAACAACCATCAGAATGAATAGCATAAATAGTTTTTTCATGTTGTGTTTTTTGTACGGAGAAACGGACATAGCAGATATAAGTTACAAAAACAAATCAGAAATTTTGTCTTTGTTTAAACTATTAGTACCCAATCTCTTTAAATTGAGTTTCAATCTCAGGGATATTGGTGTTATAGTCTGAAGAGAGTCTGATGCGTTTTCCGTTTTTAAGCTGGATTTTTAAAATGAGTACAGACCTGAATTTCAGATCAATATTTGTCATTTTATCGGTTTTTTTTCTTTGAATAGTTGAAACTGCGTTGACAGAAAATCTGAATGTTTTAAACCTGTAAGGATATCTGATGGATATATGTTCGTTGTTAATCTCTACCTCTTTAATTCCGGATATAAAAATCAGGGCGGCACTAAAAATTATAATAAGAACGGAGCAATAAATTATCTCTGTCAGATTTCTGTAATCGATTCCGTAAGTAAATAATTGAATTATCAAAAGAGTAGCTGAGATAAATAAAGCTATCCCCGGGTATGCGATAGCTTTAAATGTATATCTGCTTTTGATTTTTTTCATTTTCTTATTCAATGTACAATGTCCTTGATTTAGGATATTTAACGAGGTAGTTTAGATTAAAAGTCTTCTCTTTAGCGGGGTTGAGCTCAAACTCCCATTTCAGTTCTCCTGTGTCGTTATTCATCTTTGCGCCGGACAAATCTTTAATTTCGATTTCAATTTCTTCATTTTTCGATACCGGAACCTGATCCAGGATAACCATGCTGATTTTCTGACTCTTATTGTTTTTCACATTTATTTCCCAGGCACGGCTAACTTCTTTTTTAGTTCCGATAAACTGTCTGCTGGTCTTGTCTTTGAGTAATTCTCTTTGAACCACAACATTTTTGTCTCTTCCAAGTGATACCTGTAATGTATCACCAGCATTTCTCACATCAAGGATCGTTTTACCGATGTAGGTTTCCTCAAAAAAGATATTGGCTTCACCTTCAAGAAAATTGTACTTACTCCAGTCTGTAATGTTTGCCAGCAGGAAGGCATCTTTGTCAACTTTTGGAATACAGAAATACTGGTAGTTTGCCGGCAAACTGTAATCTACCATTTCAACGGCATATGTTTTTTTATCTGACTTCAGTGAGTAAGGAACCGAGATCTCAAATTCAACAGTCGTTTGATTTTCGGTTTGAACAAATGGTACAGCTATACTTTCTTTATCTGCAATGTTCTTTTTGTTTCGGCTTCGTGAAATATCCAAACCTGCAATTCTACCCTGAAGAGCATCGCTTATACTGGTTGCTTCAACATCTCTAAAACTAACCTCACCTAATTCCTGAGCACTTTCATTTAGAGCGATATTAATTAATGGTTGATTTGCATCAACCGTCTTAGAGCTATACCCTATAAATGATATTTTTAACCGGTTAGAACCGGCAGGTAACATCAGGGAATAATGGCCATTGATATCAGCTACAGTTCCGATAGTCGTACCTTCTACTGATACGGAAGCACCGGGCAGAGGCTCACCTTTATTATCATATATGAAACCAGATACTTCAGAAATTATGCGCCCATAATTTGAGGGTCTGTAATTATAGCTGATATAATAGGGATTCAACGAGGGCATGACACCTGAAACATTGGGATCGGATGATGAAAACCTGATTTTAACATTCTCCCAATCCACTTTTGTATCCTGGTGCACATTGGCCTTGTATAGGATCTCCACGGGTTCAGATATGTTTTTAGCCCGGATATCATAAGACGGGAACCATCCTGCATTTGTGACAAGATAGGAAAGTTCAAATTCAGACTTGCTGTTTGTTTTGGATTCAATCTTAATTACAATTTCACCGGTTGGAAATCCGCGGTTATCCGATAGCTGGTTTCTCTGATTTTCAAGTTGCTGAATCTTTTTCTCTAACTGGTTAATATCGTCTTCCTGTTTAATTTCTTTTAATTTAAGCGCCTTAAGACGTTCCCCGTAAAATGCAGATGTTTCTTTCAGGTTCGTAATGCTTAATTCATTATTCCGTCCACTGATTATGCGGTTGTCATTCAGAAAATCGAGTTCTTTTCTGGTTATCGTAAGATAAGTCTGTGCCAACTTTAGTTGTTTCCTCAGTTCGAATATTTCAGCATGTAGTTTCTCAGCTTCTGCCAGATCTGGTTGATTGTTCATGTAATTCCTCTGTTGCGATACAGATTGTACCATCACCTTACCTTTGACTTTTACCTGGATGCTTTTTGAATCTATATAGGGTGAGAGATTTACAAAAACAATATTTGTTATTCCTGTCGGAACATCAACTGTCTTTTTGCGGGTTACCTGAGCACCATCCAGAAAAACGGTTACATCATTAACTTTGGAATCAATTTTTAGCTCCTGAATATCCTGAGCTATCACAAATGAAGAAACAATAAATAATAGCGTTAAGAAAGAGAATTTTGTTTTCATATGATGTTATATTTGGTAATTTGTTAACACGGCTCATTGACCATAAACTGCTAATTTAATAAATTAATTTATTTCCATTTAAACCATCAGCGTTTTCTACATATTTATTGTATTAATATTACAAGGTATGATATGTTTAAATTTAAATTAGCTCTTTGTCAGACACTTAATTAAATGATGGGTTTATTTAAAGATTTACATATCCATTCATTTGATATAAAAATCCATTATAAAATACTTCTATAGCTATACTTTTGGGATATTAATCATTGTATAAAACCACAGCAATGAATTTCTTTAGTACAGAACTTTAATTAATGAAATTATTAAATACACTTAGAAATGAATAAGAAAACTCCGTTTTTACTTTTATGCAGTTTACTTTTTACAGCTTTTAATGGATATGCCATTAATATAGAAGGTATAGTTTCGGATTTGCAACAAGAACCTATCCCTGGCGTAAATATCATGGTAAAAGGCACTTCTGATGGTACTGTTACAGATATTAATGGTAAGTATGAAATTACTGCAAATGATAATGACATTCTTGTCTTTTCGTTCATTGGTTTTCAAACAGAAGAAATTCCGGTAAATGGCAGTAATCAAATCAATGTAACATTAAAAACAAATCAGGAAGTACTGGATGAATTTGTCGTTGTAGGGTATGGTACATTACGAAAAAGCACACTTACAAATTCAGTAAGCAGAGTCACAGCTGAAGATTTTCAGCAGGGTACGGTATCAGATCCCATACAGTTATTAAGAGGGAAAGTTGCCGGTTTAAGTATAAATACTACATCCGGTGACCCGAACAATAATGGGGTACAAATGATGCTTCGGGGTGTTAGTACCTTAAGTGGAAATCAGGAGCCTCTTATTGTTATTGATGGGATCCCTGGCGGAAGCCTTAGTTCTGTTTCACAGGATGATATTGAATCGATTGATGTGCTTAAAGATGGTTCTGCTGCAGCTATATATGGTGTTAGGGGAACGAACGGAGTTATTTTGGTCAATACCAAAAAGGGAACAAGTAGCGGGAAAAACAGGATCGAATATAACGGTTATTTTGGTACGGAGCAGATTTCAAATAAAATACAGGTATTCAGTGCTGATGAATACAGAAATCTGGCAGAAACAACAGGTGGAGTATTTACGCCGGTAGATAACGGATATAATACCGACTGGTGGAATGAAGTTTCACAGTCACCGTTAAATCAGACCCATAACATTTCATTAAGAGGAGGAGATTCACATTCCAACTATTACGGATCGGTTACCTATACCGAAAAGGAAGGAATCATTAGGAATACTGAACAGAATCGCTTTACCACACGAGTTGGTTTTAATCACAATATGTTTGAGGATAAATTGCGGATCAACATGAACCTGTCAAACGTTAACGTTAAAGGTAATACCGTAAGTACTTCAGATGTACTTTTTGGAACACTAATCGCCAATCCAACAGATGCGGTATTTAATCCAAATACCGGAGAGTATCAGACTTTTGCCGGTGTTGCCAATCCTGTTCGTCTGGTGGATGAATTTAAAGAGGATATAGGTTGGAATGAGGTATTCATAAACGGAAAGATAACGGCAGAAATTATAGAAGGCTTGAACCTAAACCTGGTTGGTGGTTTTAAAAAGTTCAACCATTTGAATGGGTCCTATGCAACCCATAGTTTCGATCTTGATTTTACCGGACAGGCATGGAGAAATGCCAGTACAAATACCTCAAAAACACTGGAACTGTTTGGAAATTATTCAAAAAAAATCGGGAATCATGATTTTACAGCACTGGCAGGTTACAGCTATCAGGATTATGAGGGAGAAGGGTTCAATGCCTATAACTATAATTTCCCGAATGAATATTTTGGATATAACAGAATGGATCTCGGCTTAGCATTGTCAGAGGGTTTCGCATCAATGGGAAGCAGTAAAAGCCAAACCAGACTGGTTTCCTTTTTCGGACGCTTAAATTATAGCTTTAAGGAAAAATATCTGTTTGCCGCCAGCTTAAGGGCAGAGGGCTCATCAAAATTCGGTACCAATAACCGTTGGGGATATTTCCCTTCCGTATCTGCGGCATGGAGATTAAGCGAAGAGGGTTTTATGGAAAACATAACCTTTCTCGATGATTTGAAAATTAAAGTAGGATATGGTGTTACAGGAACAGAACCATCAAGTGCGAATCTTTCTAAACTGAGATTTACCTATGGAAATCCTGTATTCCTTGATGGTCAGTGGACGTATACCATATCACCTGTTGCAAATGCAAACCCGGATTTAAGATGGGAAACAAAACATGAACTTAATGCAGGTGTTGAGTTTGCTTTTTTAAAGGATAAACTTTCAGGTGAAGTGAATTATTATCAACGAAATACCAAAGATCTTATATATAGTTATAATGTACCGGTTCCTCCAAACCTTGCCCCTACTACAGTAGCTAATGTTGGAGCAATTAAAAATTCAGGAGTGGAGGTTGTATTATCCGGAAATGTTGTTAACACCAGGGACTTTGGATTAAGACTGACGGGTAATATGTCCTATAATACCAACATTCTTACAAAATTATCGAACAATCAGTACAAACGTGATTTTCTTGAACTTGGAAATACGGGAGCACCGGTTCAGAAGAATACACACTATCTGGAAGAAGGCGACGCAATCGGAAATTTTTATGGTTGGGTTAGCACGGGTTTGGATCCGAACGGTGAATGGATGACAGAAGGAGAATACGGGATTGACAGTTTAAGGCAGGTAATGGGGAATGGTATTCCTAAATACTTTGCAGGTTTTTCTATGGCTGCACGGTATAAAAAACTGGACCTGAGTGTTGAGTTAAGAGGCGCATTCGACTACCAGATATTAAATCAGTACAGAATGTTATGGGAAAACTTTATAAGAGGAACCCAATACAATTATCCGACTTCAATTCTTGATACTTATAACGGTCAGTACGTAAATACGGCCCAGGCTTATGTGAGTTACTATATCGAAAACGGCGACTATGTGAAGCTTGATAATGTTGCCATTGGGTATACGTTCAAATTTAAGAAAAATGTTAACTCACTGCGACTTTATCTTTCAGGACAGAATTTGTTCACGTTTACGAATTATAAGGGTGTAGATCCTGAAGTTAACTATAACGGACTTACTCCTGGCATCGACTATGTAGGAGGTTATCCTACCGTCAGGACATATACACTTGGATTAAAATTGAACCTGTAAAACCATACATTAAAATTAATAATCATGAAAATGAGAAACATATATATATTAAGTATCATAACATTTTTGTTCTGTTATTCCTGTACTGATCTGGACGTGCCTGTGCATGATGAATTGATAGCAGAAAACTATTATGCTAATTTTAGTGAAGATGATATTCCCGCAGCCATTGGTAAAGTCTATAGTGATTTAAGAAACTTGTATGCAGGAGGAAGCGTCCATAAAAATGGTTGCTGGTTATATACAAACGAAGAGGTGGGAGACCTTTGGATCACACCTAAAAGAGGTGGTGCATGGTATGATGCCGGAATTTATGTGAGATTAAACAATCACGAATGGAATATTGATGAACAACATTTCTTGCAGGACTGGCGTAGAGCATACTCGTCCATAAATAATTGTAACCGTTTGATTTATGAGTTTCGAGAACAGGAACTGAAAGATACCGCAATGGTTATGGCAGAATTAAAGGTTGCACGGGCATTTTGGTATTATACCTTGGTTGATATGTTCGGAAATGTGCCAGTAGTTACTCAATATGATGTACCGGACGATTATTTGCCTGCAACAAACTCAAGAGAGGAGGTATTTAATTTTGTGGTCAGTCAATTAGAGGAGAATATACCATATCTGAAGGAGGATGGATATGGAAGGTGGAATAAATACTCTGCTTCACAATTACTCGCTAAAACATATTTAAATGCTGAGGTCTGGGCTGGTAAGACATATTGGGATGAGGTTATAGCATTGTGCGATACTATCATTGAATCACAAAAATATGTATTGGAAGCAGATTACAGTACGCCTTTTAAAAGCGAAAACGAAAACTCAAAGGAAATCATAATGGGAGTTGCCAACGATGAGGTTTACCATGAAGATTTTCCCTGGAGGATGCATATGTGGACGATGCATTGGTGGTATAAATATCATGCGAATACCGAAACGTTTTTTTGGGGCGGTCCATGTGCCACACCTGACCTGGCCTGGAGTTATGACCCGGATGATCTGAGATATACAAAATCCTGGTTAGAGGGGCCACTTTATGATAATACAGGAGAAAAAACCGGTACAATAGGAGCACCACTTCTTTGTGATGGTTCCTGGGCAGCTGATGCCGGCAAACCAATAGTTCATACCAAGAATATCCGATCATTGGGAAGTGATGGAAGAACTACCGGTGAAGCCGATGGAGTGCGTATGCAGAAATATGAAATAAAGACGGGTGCAAAAAACAGGTTGGAAAACGATTTTGTCCTTTTCCGCTATGCAGATGTGTTTTTTATGAAGGCTGAAGCTATTTACCGGAAAAACGGAAAGGCTGCCAATCAGGAAGTTGTTGATTTGATAAATAAAGTCAGACAGAGGGCATTTACTGATTTTTCAGGTAATAATGTGTTAACGGCAGCACAGTTGAATGATAACCGGTTTTTACTTGAATATGCATGGGAATTTTGTCAGGAAGGGCACAGACGCCAGCAGCTGATCAGATTTGGTCAGTTTACAACAAAAAGGTGGTTTTGGCATACTCCGTCTAACGAAGATTACAGAAATCTTTTTCCGATTCCACGTGATGAGATCTTAGCGAATCCTAATCTGATTCAGAATCCGGGATACTAAAAATAACAGAGTTTTAACGATTTGGCATTATTCCCGAATTAATAAGATTTTAACAGATATGAGATTTAGAATAGACAAGGTGTTTTTTGTGGTAGTGTTGTTGGCTTTATTGAGCTGTTCTTCAAAGGATAATTCTGCCAATTATCGTAATAACAGATCTCCACTTATCACAAAACCATATATAGAATTACCTCTGGGTAATATCAAGGCCCGCGGATGGCTGCTTATGATGCTTGAGGCTCAGCGAACTGGTGCTACAGGTCATCTGGATGAACTCTATCCTCAGGTTATGAATCACCGAAACGGATGGCTTGGTGGTGACGGAGATCAATGGGAACGAGGTCCGTACTGGATTGACGGCTTACTTCCTTTAGCGTATATTCTTGAGGATACAGCACTTATCAATCTTACCAAACCCTGGGTTGAGTGGATGATCAGCAGTCAGCGTGAGGATGGTTATTTTGGCCCCTCAAAAGATTATGATAATAATGAACCGGGCTTGCAGCGGGATAATGCAGAAGACTGGTGGCCCAAAATGGTTGCATTGAAAATATTACAACAGTATTATTCGGCAACGGGAGATGACAGGGTGATCGATTTAATGACAAATTACTTCAAATATCAGTATAATAATCTGGAAAAGAAACCTTTGGATAACTGGACGTTCTGGGCCAGATACAGAGGAGGTGATAATCTGATGATGGTATATTGGTTATACAATATTACCGGAGAAAAGTATCTGCTTTTTCTAGCTCAGATGATCCATGAACAAACAGAAAATTTTACTGATGATTTTCTCGAAAGAGAAAGGCTGAGCCAGAAAGGATCAATCCACTGTGTTAATCTTGCGCAGGGATTTAAAGAACCTGTCATTTATTATCAACAATCAAAAGATCATCGCTATCTTGACGCCGTTAAGGTAGGATTAAAAGATCTCAGGAATTTTAATGGTTATCCCAACGGTATGTACGGTGGAGATGAGGCTTTGCACGGTAATAATCCGGTGCAGGGTATTGAGTTGTGTTCCGTCGTAGAATTTATGTATTCCCTGGAAAACATGTTGCAGATAACGGGCGATAATCAGTTCGCTGAACACCTTGAACGAATTGCTTTTAATGCTTTACCGGCACAGGTTACGGATGATTTTATGAACCGGCAGTATTTTCAACAGGTTAATCAGGTGAAAGTCAGCAAGCATATCAGAAATTTTGATATTAACCATAATGGTCTGGACAACTGTTTTGGACTGCTAAACGGTTACCCGTGTTGTACGTCAAATATGCATCAGGGATGGCCTAAATTTACGCAGAATCTATGGTATGCGACCGCAGATAAGGGTTTAGCCAAAGTTGTATATGCTCCTTCGAAGGTGCGTGCTCTTGTTGGAGATAGTGTAGAAGTATCACTGGTGGAAGACACGTATTATCCGTTTGAAAACTCAGTAAATATTTCAATTGAGAGTATGGAAAAATCAACACGATTTCCGCTTACACTCAGAATTCCGGAATGGTCATCCGAATGCTTTAAGGTAAAACTGAATGGTGAATTGCTGGAAGACGTGATAAAGGATGCCAACAACAATATTACAATTGACCGGCAGTGGCACAAAGGAGATAAGCTGGAGCTGAATTTCGCAGCCCGGGTTTCAATCTCAAGATGGTATGAAAACTCTGCAACTGTTGAACGCGGACC
This sequence comes from Quyinboa mangrovi, assembly GCF_042219825.1. NCBI lineage: Bacteria > Pseudomonadati > Bacteroidota > Bacteroidia > Bacteroidales > Quyinboaceae > Quyinboa > Quyinboa mangrovi. The sequence continues at coordinate 25,471 of NZ_JBHJHQ010000003.1, read as the reverse complement.
TTTGGTTTATGCATTGAAAATGGATGAGAAATGGAAACTTGTTGAAAATAAGGAGCACCAGGTTTGGCAGGGAAAGGAATATTGGACAGTAGATTCTGATTCACCCTGGAATTATGGGTTGATAGAGGTTCCTGATGATGAATTGGAAGAACATTATGAGGTGATAGAGTCCTTTAATGAAAATGTTTATCCGTGGAATACTGAAAATGCGCCGATCCGGATTAAAACAAAGGCAAAAAGATTGCCATTCTGGAAAGTATATAATGATATGACAGGGCCTTTGCCATACAGTATTATGTGGGGTCCTGAAGTCAGTGAAAAGAAGGAAGAGATAACATTGATTCCGTATGGATGTACGGCCTTAAGAATAACTGAATTTCCATTACTTGGAGAACATAAAGTTAAATAACAATATTATGAATAAATCTGTAGCATTACTTGCATTAACATCATTGTCTCTTTCATCCTGTATTAAAGAAAAAGAGACCAGACCTAATATTTTGTTAATTCTGGCTGATGATATGGGATATTCAGATCTGGGTTGTTTTGGCGGGGAGATGAATACGTACAATCTGGACAGGTTAGCTCATAACGGTGTACGTTTTACCCAGTTTTATAATACAGCCCGTTGCTGTCCCAGCAGGGCATCATTAATGACCGGTCTTTATCCGCATGAGTCAGGTGTAGGTTATATGTCTGATTTGAATGTAAGTCCGGGTTATCGTGGATATCTCAATGATTCATGTGCTACGATTGCTGAAGTGCTTGGTGATGCAGGGTATTTTACGGCTATGGTTGGGAAATGGCATATTGGTTCATTAAAAAAAGCCTGGCCGGAAAATCGCGGATTCCAGAAATTTTTTGGTATCCATCACTGGATTGATAGTTATTACGGTGTTCTGGATGATTCTGAAATTTATGAGGATGGCAGGATGGTGATACCTGTTACCGATAACCCTGAACTATACGCTGAAAATGGTAAGGAATGGTACACGACAGATGTATTTACCACTAAGGCAATGGAGTATATGGATGAGGCTCAGGCTGAAGGGAAACCATTTTTTCAGTATCTGGCTTATAACGCACCACACTGGCCTTTACATGCCCCAAAAGAAGTTGTTGAAAAATACATTGGGATGTATAAGAATGGCTATGAAGCGTTGAGAAAACAAAAATATGAGCAAATGATCCAAACGGGTATTATAAGCTCCGACTGGGAGCTGCCTCCTCAGACTACACCCGATTGGGAGAATTTATCTGAAGATGACAGGGAAACGCTGGATTTTTACAGAGCAATATATGCAGCTCAGATTGAAGTTTTGGATCAAAATATAGGCAGGATAGTTGAACATTTAAAGGAAAAAGGAATGCTGGATAATACCGTGATTATATTTTTATCTGATAACGGTTGTTCGGCGGAACCAATGAATAGTGATTTTGGGTTTTACTGGAATAAAAACAGAAAGGGCAACTATGATGAATGGCGTAAAAGCCCGTCCCGTAAAGGAGGAAGTCAGGGCAGAGTATGGAGTGTAACAAGCAATACGCCTTTCAGGAAAAATAAACGGTTTACGCATGAAGGAGGAATATCAGCCCCGCTTATCGTTTACTGGCCTGATGGCATAACTAATACTGACAGGATTAATAATAAGGCTTCACATTTAGTAGATATAATGGCTACCTGTGTGGATCTTGGAAAAGCGCAATACCCGGAGTCCGTAAAACCAATGAGGGGAATAAGTCTGGTGCCTGACCTCAGAGGGAAAGAGTCTTTGCCTCACGATTATATATTTTGGGAACATGAAGGCCACGGCGCATTGAGGAATGCTAAATGGAAAATAGTGAACCTGCATGCTAAAGATGCTACTTCCTGGGAGCTTTATGATATGGAAAAAGACAGGACAGAAATGCACGATTTATCGGATAAGTATCCGGAGATCAGGCAACAAATGATAAAAAAGTGGACTGAAATGGCATATGATACTAATGTATTGCCATGGCCGGATTGGTCAACTAAGACATATAATCCGGTAGAGAAGTAGTGCATAAAAAAGAGTGGAGAAGACAGACGTGATGATAGGAATAATGAAGATTAAAGCTAAAACAATGGATCTGATACTAAGTATAATAATTTCAGTGTTGCTACTCAGTTGTGAATCAGAGTCACCGAAGATACCTGAAGAGGAGGAACCAAATGATTCTGTAACCATGACCTATTGCAACTTTGAGGACAAGGTTCTGAGTTTCACAGAAAACAATAATACATCTTCGCTGGATTACCGTATTGTGTTTAACCCTGACAAAACTGGAATAAACGCAAGTGAAAAATGCGGGAGGGTTACAACAACGTCAGACCGTTTTGAACTTTTGTTATCCGAAAAGTTAAACCGCGAGTTTAATTTTCTGGAAAACGGTTACGCGTTTAAAATGAAAGTGTATGCTCCAAGCACCGGATATGTGTATTTTAAAGTGCAGAATGGAGGAGGAAAAGTGTTGAGTTCTGAGGTAAAAGTCTACCTGAATGCAGCAAATCAATGGAAGGAACTTGTCTTTGATTTTGAAAAACTGGCAGCACCTCCGGGGAGTGGTGAGATGTGTAAAATTGTTGTGTTGTTTGATGCCGATTCAGAAAAAAGCGGAGACATGTGGTATTTCGATGACATCACCGGACCTGGCAATAATCTTGTAACCACTGTGTTTAAGCGCTACGATTATAATCCGGTTCTTAGACGCTTTAAAGCCGGGAATCCTGACTGGCGGAATATTCATGTTGCCAATGCAACAATCCTGGAGCCCGGGAATACACCTGACGGTAAATGGAAAATGTATGTACGCGGAAGCGGTAATGTGCCGGAATATCATGACCAGATAGGATTATTGTATCAGGAAGCAGATAACTTTTCTCCGTTCGGCCCATGGATTGAATATGAAAACAACCCTGTATTACCCTATGGCGAACCCGGTTCTTACAGTGAAAGAAATGTGCTGGATTGTGCTCCGGTTATGGGTGAGAATGACGATATGTACCTCTTTTATAATGCAAAAGCATATACCGGTGTTGGCTCATTGGGAGGCTCCCATTCGTTGGATGGTGGTTTCTCATTTCAGAAATTCGATCAGCCTGTAAAAAGATATGTGGGGTGTAGTGATGCAATATACCATGATGGGAAATATTACCTCTTTTTTGGTGATGGAAACTGGGACGGAAGCAAGTTTGGGACTTTAAGACTATATGTCGGTGTTACCACAGATCCTACCGTATTGGATGAGAGTAATATTCATCTGGCCATAGATGTGGGCGGGGGTCCTGATAATTTTGACAGCTTTGCCGTGAACGGTGCAAGGGTATTCAGAATAAAGGGAATAGATAAGTGGTTTATGACATACCAGGGTAGCCGGAGGTATTTTGATTTTCCAAACAGATTTCATATTGCATATTCTGATGATCTGATCCACTGGACTAAGGTGGATAATGATAAACCTTTGTTTGAACGTGGCGATTATGGGAAATGGGATCAGGGAGGTATCTGGTACGGTGAAATATTTGAGTTCGAAGATAAGCTGTATTTGTATTATGAAGGCTGGGGACAGGACGGTATTGTGGCAGATCGTGATGTCGCATATTTTTCGGGAGGCTCGCAGACTGGCGCCGCATGGGTGTTAACGAGTGATTTTATTGAATGGACAGGGTTAGATATAAACAAGTAAGATAATTAACTTTTAAAATTAATGTTATGAAAACAAGACTACTATTATTATTCTTTTGTCTTTCTGCCGTAAATATTCTGGCAGCAGATTACGTTTACTGTGATTTTGAGACCAAAGATCTGAATTTTGCAACCAATAATTCCATTACTTACGAAGTAGTGGCGAATCCTGTAAGTGGAGGGATTAATACCAGTGCACATTGTGGGAAAGTTATTTCTGCCGGAGGTAAGTGGGAATTGATTTATTCGGCGTCAATGGAAGAATTTATTGACTTTAATGAAAGTAAGATTTTTAAAATGAAAGTATATTCTCCAAGAAGTGGTGTGCCGGTTTATTTTAAAGTCGAAGGTGGCGCTCCTGCAAAAGAAGTCACAACCGTAACAACGACGAAGGTTAATGAATGGGAGGAACTTATTTTTGATTTTACCTCACTGGATCCTCAAAGTATGGTCTATAATAAATTTGTATTATTGTTTGATGCGGGTAATGAAGGATCTGGCGAAACATTTTATTTTGATGATATTATCGGACCGGATGCGGCAACTGTAACAATTCCGGAAACAAATTTTATTACCTATAGTGATTTTGAAGATATAACACTCAATTTTACCCAGCAGAATACAGAAAACGATATGCAATACGAAGTGGTGGCTAATCCTGATAAATCGGGTATAAATACCAGTGACTACTGTGGTAAGCTTGTTACAACATCTGATAATTATGAACTGCTTGCATCTGATGTAATGGATACTCCATTTGATTTTGCACAGTATGGCTTTAAATTTAAAATGAAAGTCTATGCTCCTACAGTGGGAAATGTATATTTTAAAGTTCAGAATACCGAGGGAAGTTCTAATAAAGAGGCTCAATTGTATTGCCCTGTAGCAAATCAGTGGTACGAAATGGAATTTGACTTTGCAGATTTGTTACCTGCAAGCGGGGTTATGACGAAGATTATTTTGTTGTTTGATGCCAACTCTCCTGTTGAGGGAGATACATGGTATTTCGACGATATTCAGGGCCCTGGAGAAGATGCTACTGCAATTCAGCATATTGAAGTAAACCAGGCGTTAACCTACCCTAATCCCGTAGATAACAGGATCAATTTTTATGAAACACAGGAAAACGCGCTTGTTTCCATAACATCGTTAAATGGTAAAGTAGTATTCAAAGAAAGATTTACCGGAAACTCATTATCCGTATCAGAACTAAATCTGGATAATGGCATTTATTTTATAAGAATTAATGAGCAAACCGCAAGCTTTATTAAAAAGTAGGTACACAAACAGATATTCTTTTCATCAACGCATCGCCTCAAAAGCGATGCGTTTTTTGTTTACAACATTTGTTTCTAGATAATTGGAATTACCTGGCAATTCTAAAAGCAAGCGTTATGAGTATTCTGATGAGAGTAGAATTAGGCATTATAACCACAGCTGTCCGGCAAAAAGTATTACCGGTAGTGGGACATCGTTAAAATCTAAGGAGTGCGTATTAATATCGGGCTTGCTTTCAAAACATTAAAATCAATAATTTATGATCAATCAAAACCATTCCGGGTTCTGATTTCTCCCGGCACAATTGAATATTAATTCTGGCTGATTATGCTCTCACGGTATTTTTTGGGTGAGACATTAAAGTTTTTCTTAAAAGCCCGGCTGAAATAATAGGGATCACTAAAACCGGTTTCATAAGCAATCTCAGAGATACTCATTTGGGTTTCATTTAACAACTGAGCGGCTTTTTTTAAGCGTAAAATCTGTACAAACTCATTTGTTGATAAGCCGGTGATGGATTTCATCTTTCTGTACAGGGTTGATTTACTTAACCCAATTTCCTTGGCAAATTTATCTACATCAAATTCTGAATCGTTTAAATGTTCATTTACGGTATTAATTATTACCTGTAAAAGCTCTTCATCAGGATTTGAGAATGTTATTTCCTTAGGTGTAATATTTAAGTCCTTTTGGAATTTTTGTTTTAGAACGTAACTGTCTTTAAGTAAGTTGTTTATTCTTGATATGAGCAACTCAATATCAAAAGGTTTGGATAAATAAGCATCTGCCCCTGCTTTGTATCCGATTAATTTGTTTGTGTCATCAGACAGTACCGTTAAAAGAATGATTCTGATGTGGCTTGTTGTAAATGTGTTTTTTATTTTTGAACACAACTCATATCCGTTGAGTTTAGGCATCATAACATCACTTACAATAAGTTCCGGGTTTTCAGATTGTGCAAGTTTGTAGGCATCCAAACCATTCGAAGCAGTTAACAATGTGAACTTATTTTCTAAAGCATCACAAATAAAATCCCGTAATTCTTTTACATCTTCAACAATTAATATTTTGGGTTTAATATTTTCGTCAAAAATAGGATATGTCGGGTCAAGATCAATGTCCAGCGAAGGGTTATATCCCGGAACGGACTCGTTTTTGTGTTCCTCCAAAGAAAAGGTTTTGTCAAGATTTGTAGGAATCTTTACGATAAAGGACGTTTCTACATTTTCAAGACTAAAAACATTAATCGTTCCTTTATGCAATTCTACCAGTGTTTTTGTGTAAGCTAATCCAATGCCTGTTCCTTTGTTGAGTTCGTTATATTTATTCTGAGTAAAATCCCGGTCAAAGATTCGTGTTATTTTTTCGGGCGATAGTCCTGAACCGGAGTTTTTAACAAGTATCTTCAAAAAGTCATCATTTAAATAGACTTCAATTGAAATATAACCATTTTCTGGAGTATTCCCGAAAGCGTTCAGCAGAAGGTTATTAAGGATTTTCTCAAGTTTTACTGCATCCAGACAGATATATGAGACGGCATTTTCAATGTTAACCGTGAAATTAATTTTATTGGTCTCTGCCAGCCAGAAATAATTCTCACAGATGTCTTCTATGACCTCATTAATGTTGACGTTTTCCAGGCGTATATCCAGATGATCATTATCCACATTTTTAAACTCCAGCAGTTCGTTTATCAAATGCAATAACCGTTCAGTATTCTTTTTGATAAGATTATGATACCACACAAGTTGCTTGTTGGTCAGACTTTTATCACTTATGAGCCTGTTTACGGGACCTTTGATAAGCGTCAGTGGCGTTTTTAATTCATGCGAGATATTGGTAAAGAATTTTATTTTGGCATCGTTGATATCCTTGATTTTGAGTTTCTCGAGTTTTTCAATCTCCAGTGCATGTTTAACCTTGGTTCTTAAAAAAAGGAGGTACAGAATAAAAAAGACTATTGATACGCCTACAGAAATGAATATTACTTTGGCAAGGAAGGTTCCCCACCAGGGTGGTATTATAGTTATATTCAGTGATTTTTCATAGTTCTGCAGCTCTCCGAATTTGTCAACCGTTCTTACCCTGAAAGTATACGTCCCGGGGACGAGATTATTATAATTTGCTATTTTAGAATCGCCTACATAGTTCCAGGTATCATCAATACCATCCATCTTAATGGCATATTTTATTTTGTTGCTTTCCCTGAAATTAATGCCGACATATTTTATGCTGAAAGAAGAGAAATTATGATTGAGTTCAAGTTTATCAATATGATCTATACTTTCTCCCATTTCGGGAAAGTTATCTTTTCTGTTCGGAAATTCTATGGATGTGATATGCAACAGTGGCTGCATAACCTCGGTAGTCTGTAAATCAGGATTAATGACCACAAGTCCCTGTGTACTGCCAAAATATAGTTTCCCGTTAAATTTAGCGGCCGAGTTATAATTAAAGCGATTTGTTGGCAGTCCGTCGTGCGTAGTAAAAGTTTCTATTTTATTAAAGTCTTTTGTTTTGCATAATCCTTTGTTAGTCGTAAACCATATTGTATTACTGTTATCTTCTATTATACCGTAAATTGTATTGTCGGGGATCTTGTTTTCTGCAGTTGTCAGGTGTTTGTAAGTTCTGCTATCCGGATAATATACAATTAAACCCTGTTTTTCTGTGCCAATCAGAACAGTATTGCTGGTTGTAATTATCAGTGTTACTGTTCGGTTTACCGGAAGATCAATGTGATTTGGGGCGTAGTTGTTTTTTCTGTCAAGAAAATAAACTCCATTCTCAAAAGTACAAAGCCATATATTTCCGTCTTTGTCTTCTTTTATGTCCCAGATAAATTTTCCACCTAAAATATTTTCGTGTATACGTTCAAAAGTCTTGTTTGCATAATTAAACCGGTTTAAACCGCCTCTGGTTCCTACCCATAAGTTTTGGAACGAGTCGTTTACCAACGCATAAATGCTGTTGTTTGAAATGCTTTTCGGATCTTCGGAATTAACAAAGTGAACAAAGTCTCCGGAACCTTTGGCCAACAGATTCAGCCCTCCTGTAAACGTACCCACCCATAGGTTTCCTAAATGATCCATGCATAATGAATGGACGTTATCATATGATAAATTACTGTTGTTATGTGAATAATGTTCAAATATTCTTTTAGGTTGGTTGAATTTATTTACACCATTATCTTCTGTTCCTATCCACAGATTGTTCCCATCTTTTATTATTGGTCCGACAGCATTACCACTAATGTTATTTTTTGATCCGTCTGGCTGAAACGTATGAATAAACTCAGGACGGTTATAAAACACATTTACGCCACCAAAAAAAGTTCCGATCCATATATCTCCGTTTTGTTCTTTATAGAGACAATATATGGCATTATCATTTAATCCGTTATGGTATTCAAATTCTGATTTAACAGTCGTAAATTTATCTTTGTCCTGATCCAGAACAGATAAGCCATTTTCTGTTCCAAACCATATGGTATGGTCATTATTTTCAACAATTCCTCTTACGTAGTTATTGACAATCTGGTTAGGCTTATTTGTGTTCTGAATGTTTCGTACATATTCTTTGGTCCATGAATTGAATTTAGATGCACCAAATCCATTATACCCAACCCACAAGTAGCCTTGATGATCTTCATAAATTACATTAATCCCGGTGTAGTTTTTATTTTGTTGGTTTCTGAAATTTATGAAATGGTCATTTAAAGGGACATACATATAAAGCGAGCCATCGTTCCCACCAATCCAAAGCTGGTTTTTTGAATCGAAAAGTAATGCGTTCAAAACATTGGTGTTTAAGGAATTGTTTCTTGCATCACTGAAGTATCGTTTAAAGGTTTTTTTTGTTTGGTTAAATGAAAATAACCCGTCTCCGGTGGCAATCCAGAGATATCTTTTGTTATCTTCAGTTATTGCATTAATAAGATTCGACGAATTGCTTCCCAGAGAATCAAGAAAATATCGTTGAAACTTATTTGTTTTTCTTTGGTATTGGATCAAACCTTCGTTGGTTCCAAACCAGATATTTGAATTATTATCTTCGCTGATGCAATTGATATTAACATTTGAAATACCTGAAGAAGATTTAAAAACAAATGTTTCAAATTCATTACCATCATATCTGAAAGCGCCTTCCTGCGAACAAAACCACATAAACCCTTCAGAATCTTTAAAGATATCCCATATCCAGTTATAGTAGAGGCCTTCTTTATCGGTAATATGTTTGAAAGATATGTCCTGTGCAACACTGGACGTGATGGTAAAAAATATACCTAAAAAGGTTACTATGATTCTTTGGATTTGCATCGTAAGTAAAGCTAATACTTTTTATAAAATCTGGCAATTCAGCAACTGAAAAGACCGTATGACAAAAATATTATGATATAGCTATAAAAACTGGACAATTCAGTCCATTGCATGTAAAATCAGTTCACTGTAGTTGAAAAACATACTATTTGATTAATTAATCCATTGTTTTGAATCAGGATGTACATGCCAATCCGGTAATCAATGAATATTTTTGGCTTGTGTTAAAACTGGATTTAACCTGATTATTATTATGAATAAAACTCTCGGATTAGCGGTCGCTTTTTGTTTTGTATTTTTATCCGGCGGAATATCTCAAAATTCGTTATTCAAAAAATACAAAAAAAATCCGGTGTTGAATATCGGTTCTTCCCTGCCTGACTGGAGGGCTATTCACGTTGCGAATGCTGCAATCTTAACACCTGACGAGAGTCCCGATAAATTATGGCGGTTATATGTAAGAGGTAGTGGTAAAACACCTGAATATCATGATCAGATTGGTGTTTTATATCAGGATACAAATAATTTTTCTCCATATGGCCCCTGGCTGGAGTACGAAAATAATCCGGTAATACCTTATGGCAATCCCGGGACTTATGACGAACAGAATCTTCTGGATTGTGCACCTGTAGTAGGCGAAAACGGAGATGTCTATTTTTATTATAAAGCTGTAAACAGTAACGGTACTTCGACGCTTGCAGGAGCCAGGCTTGGTAGCGATGGCCTTACGTCAGAAAAATTTAGTTCTAATCCACTGAAAAATGATGTTGGTGCCAATGATGCCATTTATCATAACGGACAGTATTACATTTATTATGGCGACGGACTTTACAACAGAAAAACGCATCGTTTTGACAGCAACCTGGAGATATATGTTAAAGTAACCTCCGATCCGGAGAATATTTCAGATAGAGACAGCATAAAAGTACTTGGAGTAGGTGGGGGACCCGGTAATTTTGATTCTTACTCAGTTAATGGAGCCCGCATTTTCAGGTTGAATAATATGTGGTATATGATTTACCAGGGCAGTAATCAGCATTTTGATTTTCCAAACAGATTCCATGCGGCTTATTCAGATGACCTGATTAACTGGACAAAGGTAGATAACGAATTTCCACTTTTAATGAGAGGTGATCCGGGAGACTGGGATCAGGGAGGAATATGGTTTGGCGAAGTTTTTGAATACCGGGATACACTTTATATGTTTTATGAAGGCTGGGGATGTTATTGTATACCGGAAGACAGGGATGAACCTTATTTCCCCGGTAACTCACGAACCGGTATCGCAAGTGTTTCCACATCTGATTTCTTATTCTGGGTAGATGGTGGTTTTAAGCCGGAATGGCAAAACAAAGTTGTTCTGTCAGGCGATACGATAGTGAATTTTGAAGATAGAGATCTAACGTTTTTTAATAGTAACAACAACATGTTGTATGATGTTGTATACAACCCAAACCCTGATAATAACAATCCAAGCAACCAGAGTGGCAGAATCATTACAACCACAGATCAGTATGAGTTGCTCTATTCTGAACCATTGGAAAACAGGTTTGATTTCACTGATGGATCAGTTTTTACAATGAAAGTATTCACAGAAACTCCGGGCAAGGTATTTTTTAAAATAGAACATCCTTCAAATTATAAATATGGGCAGCTTGAAGTAAAACAGGAACTTACTACTGTAAATAAGTGGGTTGATATGGAGTTTGACTTTTCGGCTCTGGATCCACAGTCTGAATTATATGGGAAAATAGTTTTGCTATTTGATGCAGGAGGTACTGCTGCCAATAATTACTGGTACTTTGATGATATCGTTTTTAATCCCGAAAAAATATCGACAGGTATACTATCACCCAATCAACCTGCTGCTAATAGCTTTAAAATAAAGCGCAATGGAAACCAAAGCATTTCGGTCACAGGAATGACCGAGGATGATGTATATAAAATATTCTCTGTAAATGGCCGGCTTCTTTTAAATGGAACAGGCCATTGTATTGATATTGCCGGATTGAAAAGTGGTGTGTATGTATTGAATGTACAGGATAAGTATTTGAAATTCAAAAGGTAAAAACAGGAAGTAATTATAGTGATCATGGAACATGAAGTTACAAGAAGAACAGGGACTCTGCTTAAAAGAGGATTTTTGAACCTCCGAATTAATTTGTTTATTCTGGTAGATATTTTGTTCTATTTTAACAGTGGGATTGCAAAAGCTCAGGCAGAGAAGCCCAATATTGTGATGGTGCTTATTGATGATCTTGGCTATGGAGAATTTGAGACTTACGGCAATACCTTTAATGAAACTCCCAATATAAACCAATTGGCAAAGGAAGGTATGACCTTTACAAATGCCTATGCTTCGGCACCGGTATGTTCACCATCCAGAGCTTCGATACAAACAGGACAGTATACAGCCAGACATGGCATATATGATTTTGTATCAGAAAATTCGGATGAATACCTGAAGCCTGGGGATCATGTTACCGTAAATGAAGCTTTAAAAAATGCAGGCTATTATACAGGATTAATTGGCAAATGGCATTTGGATACAGATTTTGAAAATAATCCGGGTGGTCCTGCTGCTCATGGCTATGACAAGGTAATTGCAACAGAAACAAAATATATTGCCGGAGGTGATTATTTTTATCCTTACGATAAGATATCGACTGTAACAGAGGGCGAAACAGATGAGTTTTTACCAGACAGGCTTTTTAGAGAGGCTGATCAGTTTATCAGGGATAAAAAGGATACCCCTTTCTTTTTAGCACTTCAGCTTTATAGTGTGCATATGACGTTGGAGGCACCAGAGAATCTGGTCCAAAAATATAAGCAAAAATATGAAGACAAATACGGTTCTGGTACCTCGGATTATTTTGATTCCTCATCTCCACGTCATGCCGGAGCAATAGATAATCCCTATCTGGCAGCAATGCTGGAAAGAATAGATGCCGGGATAGGAAGTATTGTAGAAACTTTAAAGGAGTTGGGGATTGATGAGAATACCTTGCTTGTTGTAACATCTGATAATGGTGGTGCAGAAGAGGTAGCTAATAATGGTGGTTTAAGGGAGGCTAAAACGTGGCTTTATGAAGGAGGTATCCGTGTCCCTTTAATTGTTAGGTACCCTGCAGGGTGCCTTGCAGATAAAGTAAATGAAACCCCTGTAAGTTTTGTTGATTTCTATCCAACATTTTTAGATCTGGCAGAAGGAGCAACATCCCAGGTTTTGGATGGTGTCAGCATGGTTCCGCTTTTTAATGCTCAGGATATAGGCAGGGACGAGATCTTTTGGTATTATCCGGCAGGAGCATCAACATGGAATCCGCGGAAGGCTTGTGTACTAAGAAAAGGTGATTATAAGCTGATTTATCGGTATGCATTATCGCCCGATTATTACGAACTCTATAACTTAAAGGATGATCCGGGAGAACACAATAATCTCTATTCCACAAATACGGAAAAGGCTGAAGAATTAAAAAGCAGATTGGATAGCTGGATGAATGAAATGAATATTCCCAAATGGGCTTTAGGCGAGGATGAAATTTTTGATTTTGAACAGGAGTTTTATGGAGATTACGGAACCAAAGGAAATGTGACCGAGCCTCCAAATGCTACATCAGATGATGAAGATGTGGATCACACCTATTTTAATAAGGTGGAGAATCCTTTTTCGGAAGGAATCAATACCACGTCAACGGTTGGGAAATTCAAAAGACTGAAAACAGGGTATTGGTGGGGATTCGCCTGGTTTGATTTTGATCCGGTTTATGTGTCTGCAACTGAAACAACTCCGAAATATCTGCATGTCATGGTGCGCAAACCGATCTTATCCAAAGTTTGTGTCCAGTTTAAAGGTGGGAATAATGCTGCAACTCCTGAGGTGGTTGGTATTAATACAAAAGTAGATGAATGGGAAGATATGGTATTTGAGATCTCGACGCCGGGACTCTATTCTTCTCTCGAAATAAAAGCGGATTTTGATAATTCAGCAAATCCACCTTATCCTGAACGTTTGGCAGATGACATTGATATTTATTTTGATGAGATTATAATCAATGATGACCCAAAGCCAAGAGGCGGAGAAGTGTTTGAATTTGAAGAGGTTGTTGTGCAGGATTTTGAAGACGGATTTGCAGGCCGTTGGGGTGTAAATGGAAATCCGGATGGATTACTGGAAGATCATGAGGCATTTGATATTATAGATAATCCACAAATTTCCCAATTGAATCAAAGCGATTCTGTTGGTCGGTTCAACCGGAAAATTGACGGGAAATGGTGGGCTTATGCCTGGTTTGAATTTGACACGGTTAACATTACAAATGTTCCGGTTTATTTACATGCTTTGGTCAACAAACCCGTTGCCTCAACGGTGTGTGCACAACTGAAAGACAGACATTCCAAACCTTCAAGTAATACAGGTGAAATTAAAAATGAGACACAGAATTATATAGATAAGTGGCAGGATCTGGTATTTAAGATTACCACTCCGGGGACTTATTGTTACATGGAGTTTAAGCCTGATTTCGTGAATCAGGACATATATACCCGGCTGGATTCGGATATTGATATTTTTTTTGATGACATTGTTTTGAATACAGATCCGACGCCAAGGCATTTTTTGCCAACTCATTCCGCAGAAGTCACAATGGAAAGTTTCATGGTTTACCCAACGGTAACATATGGAAATGTGAATATAAAGGCCTCAGGCGATCTTCCGTCAGTGGTAAGTATTTATGATATTAATGGTTCACATATCAGAAATGAGGTGATAAACGGATCAGAGGCACACATCATAAATATGTATGGTTTAAAAACAGGGGTTTATCTGTTGAACTGTAGTAATTACGAAGAGATAAGAAAATTCAAAATTTTGAAATTGTGAGTAAAGATAAAATCAGATTATTAATATGATGAACCTGACAAAGACTATTGGATCAGCGTTGACCCTGGCATCTGCTTTTGCATGTTTAAATGGTGCAGGTGCCCAGGACAGACCAAATATTTTATTTGCATTTGGGGACGACATGGGACGTTACCAAAGTATTTACGATTCGATTGAAGGAGGCAATACTCCGAATTCGATTATCAAAACGCCCAATTTTGACAGGATTGCCAGAGAGGGAGCTGTTTTTATGAATGCTCATGTAACTGCACCATCATGTACACCATGCCGGAGTTCGTTGTTGTCAGGGCAATATTTCTGGCGGACCGGCAGAGGTGCCATATTGCAGGGTGCTGTCTGGGATGATCAGATTCCGTCGTATCCGCTTATATTAAAGGATAACGGATATCACATAGGCAGAACCTATAAAGTATGGTACCCGGGAACACCAGCCAATGCTCCTTATGGAGGGCCATCAGAAAACAAGTATGAAGGGGCAGGACGTGATTTCTGTTTCTTTTCCCAAACCATTTTACAATACAGCACTGATGAAGCCATAGCGTCTGAACGGCAGCGGTTATTTGATGAAGTGGTGAATAATTTTGAAGGCTTTTTGTCTGACAGGGAAGAAGGTCAGCCGTTTTGCTATTGGTGGGGGCCATGGAACACACACAGGCCCTGGGCTGAAGGTTCGGGATCAAAATTATGGAATATAAATCCTGATGACCTGATAGGTAAGCTCCCATCTGGTTTGCCCGATGAACCGGAGATACGGGAAGACTTCGCTGATTATCTCGGAGAAGTTCTGGCCTTTGACTATGCATTGGGACTGATCATTCAAAAACTGGAAGAAATCGGCGAGCTTGACAATACAGTCATTGTAGTAAGCGGAGATCATGGTATTCCCGGATTTCCACGCGCAAAATGTAACCTATACAATTTTGGAACACATGTTCCATTGGCTGTCAGATATCCTTCTATGATAGACAGTGGCAGGGTAGTTGAAGATATGGTAAACCTGATGGATCTGGCTCCTACATTTCTCCAGCTTGGAGAGGTTGATATACCGGATGTAATGACAGGAAAAAGCCTTGTGCCTGTAATGGAAGCTTCCGGAAGTGGAGTTATTGACCCGACGAGGAATTATGTTGTGACCGGACGCGAACGGCACGTTGCATCAGCACGGCCTGGAAATCTTCCTTATCCTCAAAGAGCCATTATAAAGGTAATTGATGGGAAACAGTATAAGTACATCCGAAATTTCAAACCAGAAAGATGGCCTGTTGGACATATTGGTAATAGTTTCCCTGATTTGGGAGATGGTCCAACCAAGACCTGGTATCTGAATAACTATTGCAATCCGGAGTATACGTATTATATGGATTTGGCATTTGCGAAGCGTCCTTATGAAGAGTTGTACGATCTGAGTGCAGACCCATGGGAGGTTAATAATCTTGCAGGTCAGGTTGAAATGACTGTGATAAAAGATGAACTATCTGATCAGTTGGAAACTGTGCTAACGGAAACCAATGATCCGAGAATGGCTGAAGGTGTTTCAGTTTTTGACAGACTTCCGTATACAATTGCGAACTGAGAAAATATTTGAATCTGTAATGAGATTAAAAAATAAAGTTTAACTAAAAATAGTACTATGAACCTTACAAAGACAATGGGATCGGTTTTGACCCTGGCATCTACTTTTGCATGTTTAAATGGTGCAGGTGCCCAGGACAGGCCAAATATTTTATTTGCATTTGGAGACGACATGGGGCGTTACCAAAGTATTTACGATTCGATTGAAGGAGGCAATACTCCGAATTCGATCATTAAAACGCCTAATTTTGACAGGATTGCCAGAGAGGGAGCTGTTTTTATGAATGCTCATGTAACTGCGCCATCGTGTACCCCATGCCGGAGTTCGTTGTTATCAGGGCAATATTTCTGGCGGACCGGCAGAGGTGCCATATTGCAGGGCGCTGTCTGGGATGATCAGATACCATCGTATCCGCTGATATTAAAGGATAATGGCTATCATATCGGCAGAACCTATAAAGTATGGTACCCGGGAACACCGGCCAATGCTCCTTATGGTGGAGCAGACAATACCTATGAAGTTAGTGGTCGTGACTTTTGTACATTTTCCCAAACTATTTATCAGTACAGCACAGACGAAGCTATGGCGACTGAACGACAACGGTTGTTTAATGAAGTGGTAGAAAATTTTGAAGGCTTTTTGTCTGACAGGGAAGAAGGGCAGCCGTTTTGCTACTGGTGGGGTCCATGGAATACACACAGGCCCTGGGCTGAAGGTTCGGGATCAAAACTATGGAATATAAATCCTGATGACCTGATAGGTAAGCTCCCATCTGGTTTGCCGGATGAGCCGGAGATACGGCAAGACTTTGCAGATTATCTCGGAGAAGTTCTGGCCTTTGATTATGCATTGGGACTGATCATTCAAAAACTGGAAGAAATCGGCGAGCTTGACAATACAGTCATTGTAGTAAGCGGGGATCATGGTATTCCCGGATTTCCACGCGCAAAATGTAACCTGTATAATCTTGGAACACATGTTCCATTGGCTATCAGATATCCCTCTATGATAGACAGTGGCAGGGTAGTTGAAGATATGGTAAACCTGATGGATCTGGCTCCTACATTTCTCCAGCTGGGAGAGGTTGATATACCGGATGTAATGACAGGGAAAAGCCTTGTGCCTGTAATGGAAGCTCCTGGCAGTGGAGTTATTGACCCGACAAGGGATTATGTTGTGACCGGACGTGAACGGCACGTTGCATCAGCACGGCCTGGAAATCTTCCTTATCCTCAAAGAGCTATTATAAAGGTAATTGATGGGAAACAGTATAAGTACATCCGAAATTTCAGACCTGAAAGATGGCCGGTTGGACACATTGGTAACAACTTTCCCGATTTGGATGGCGGCCCAACCAAGACCTGGTATCTGAATAATTATTGTAATCCTGAGTATTCATATTACATGGATTTGGCATTTGCGAAGCGTCCTTATGAAGAGTTGTACGATTTGAGTACAGACCCATGGGAGGTTAATAATCTTGCAGGTCAGGTTGAAATGACTGTGATAAAAGATGAACTATCTGACCAGTTGGAAACAGTGCTAACGGAAACCAATGATCCGAGAATGGTTGAAGGTGTTTCAGTTTTTGACAGACTTCCATATACCATACCAAATTAATCAGGAATGAAACCTTAAAATTTTAAAGATGAAAGCTTGTAATAAAATCTTAATAATAACGGCAATATTATTTCATAGTTTTATAATAAATGCCAGTGTATTCTATGTAACGATAGATGGAGACGATAATAACGACGGAACATCTGTAGAAAATGCATTCAGGACTATTAACAGAGCATTTTTAGAAATTCACGACGGTGATGAAATTATTATCGGAGAAGGCGTATTCACAATTTCCAGAACACTTGAATGGGACTGTTCACTGACAATTACTGGAGCAGGTTCAGACAAAACAATTATTCAGGCATCAGAAAATCCTGTGTTGGATAAAGAATCAGTATATACGTTCTCTGTCTTTTACAATCAAAAACCGGAAGGATGTGATAATACACTTCCTGTATCACTGATACAAGGTGTAACAATCAGAAATGGTGCTGCTCCTGTAAAAGAAACAATACCAACAAATGTTGGAGGGGGCCTGAAGAATTTTGCAGATTTAACCATTAAAGATTGTGTACTGGAGGATAATGCTGCTTTAAATGGTGGAGCAATATATAACGATGGAAGCCTGACACTGGAGAATTCAGTAATTAGGAACAACCATGCCTTTAATTTAAAAGGTGGTGTTTATAATACCGAGGGTGCAACATATACCCAAACAAACAGTACGTTTGAAAATAACACAGAGGATTTCGTTAGTTCAGGCATCTACCTGATAAGTGATTTTGAAGACGGATTTTGGGCTGATCACGGTACAAACGGAAATTATGAAGGAGGACTTGTAAGCGGTAGTGATAAATTCGTGATTGCAGAAAATCCGGATAAAACAGGTATAAACCCGAGCGATAGTGTAGGTAAATTTATACGTAACAGACTTGGAAACTGGTGGGCATATGCATGGTTCGAATTTGAAGAAATAAGTATTCAGGAGACTCCTAAGTATCTTCATATGATGATCTATAAGCCTGTTATTTCTAAAATATGTGTACAGGTTAAAAACGGACATACTCCAACTGATGGGAATAATACTAAAGAGATTGTATCAACAGATCAGACCAAGGTTAATGAATGGGAAGATATTGTTTTTGAAATAAAAACAACCGGTTTGTTTTCATACATAGAAATAAAACCGGATTTTGAGAATGCAGTGACTTCGGAAAGACTGGAAGAAGATATTGATATTTATTTTGATAATATAATCATCAGTGATTCACCAAAACCAAGGACCCTGATTGAAAAAAAGTTGGCTAGCTACCCTTTGCCGACAGGAACTCCTAATGTGACACCATTAGAAGAGATCTTTAAAGCTGAGGATGTTGAAGAGGGCGTTTCATTTTCTAATCTGCTGTATGAAGATATTCTTTTCGATTATAATTATGCAAACGGTTTTTTCAGGCCTTATGGCTGGCCGGACGGTGATTATAATGACGCGCGGTATGTAGAGTTTACGGTTACTCCGGATTCCGCTGTTAGCGTGGGGATCAATAAGATTATTTTGCGACAAAAGTCAAATACCATTGAGTTGGGGCCGCAAAAGCTGTTAGTTGCTGTTTCAACTGACAGCGCAAAGACTTTTTCCAGTGTGGCGACAGTTGAGCTGTCACGATCATCTTTCAGTATTGATGAGGTACTGGTAAATAATATTTCAAGTACGGGACCTGTTACATTCAGGTTCTACGGATTTGAGTCGTTACTTGGAACTACTGTTCAAAAAGATTTATGGATTATTGATAGTATTCAGGTTCGTGGAACGGTGGAATATCTAACATCTGACTCTGTAAAAACTTTAAATACCACGGAACTGACAGATTCATCTGTGAATGTTTCCGGTGACGTATACAGTTTGGGAGCATTAATATCAACAGAACACGGTTTCTGTTGGAATACGGCTGGAGAACCAACAGTAAATGATAGTATAATTGATCTTGGGGAGGTAATTTCGGAAGGAGAATTCTCTGCTGGGCTATCAGGTTTAATGCCAAATACCAGCTATTATGTAAGAACTTTTGTTAAAAATGAAATAGCAATACGTTATGGTAATGAATTAAACTTTACAACACCTAAGAGGGTGATACAAATTGAAGGTAGTTTTAGTGTATTTAATAAGGAATATGACGGAACTTCGGATGCAACGGTCGAGGAGAACAATTTGTCTCTGGATAGAATTATTGAAGGGGATGATGTTGATCTGAAAGAACCAACAGTTCAATTCACAGGTACTGATGCCGGTGAAAATATTACAGTGACAATCATAGATATTGAACTTACAGGAACAGATACAGCCAGGTATAATTTGTCGTTAGAAAACCTTCCTGAAGCAAATGCAACCATTGGTAAGAAGGATCTGGCAGTCTCGGTAGCGGATACAAGTCGTTTTTTTGGAACTCCTAATCCGGAATTCAGGTTGATCTTTTCCGGCTTTATAGAAGGAGAAGATCCGTCTGTTCTTGATGAGGTACCGGTTGCCACAACCGAGGCCGACGAAACCAGCGTTACAGGTGAATATACAATAAGTGTTTCAGGTGGTAGTGATAATAATTACAGTTTCGTTTTTTATTCTGGGATACTTACGATAGAATCTGTTACAGGCATATCGAATCCGGTTAATAAAATTGAAGTCTTCCCAAATCCTGCAACTGACATTGTGAATATAATTCTAGATGAAGATAAACCATACACTTTAGAAGTGTTTAATCTGAATGGAGAAAAAATTCTTACCCGGATGGTACGGGATGAATATTTTGTTTTGGACATTTCTGATCAATCCCCGGGAGTTTACTTTTTAAAATGCTCATTAGAAGAAAAGAGTATGTTCTTTAAAGTTATGAAAGAATAGCAGGGGATCTGATTGAAGCCCTTCCGGATTAACTCCCCGGAAGGCTTATTTAATTATTTTGAGAACAGATTAAAAATTTGACTATTTAGGAGCCATCACTTATGGCTTTATCGGGAAATTAAAACTGTATTTATTTTTTTGAATTAAAGAACTTTAATTCAAGTCTCAATTGTTTAGAATTAGTTAGTTAATTGGTTGATCCTGCTAATTTAAGGTTAGCAGGATCTTTATCTTTAATTCAAATTTATAAGCAGTGTTATTGATTGAACATTACCTGGGTTTATTTCTGATTTTCATTCAAATTCTAATCCCAATTTTTCTTAGTGGAATTCACTTGCGAGAAACAGAAGAATAAATATGATTAGAATATAAATTAAAATTCTTTTCCCATACTTTTTCTTTAGTCTTTCTCCAACTATTTTATTTTGAACCGATGGAAAGCTATATTGTACTTTATCAAGAAACTTTTCAGCTTCATCATATCCTAATAATTCGATCAAATCACTTAATAGGGGTTCTGGTATTTTTTCATTGTCAATCATTCTCGCGAAATTACAGTTGCACACAACGTTTTTGCGGTATGAAACGGTTGGGTTTTCGGAGCGCGTTCGTATCCACCGTGGAAAAAGTTGATGCGAGAACGAATGCCCGCAAACCACTGAACCCCAACTGTTTTATGACCGCATGTTATGGCCAGTTAATTTTATATCTCTTTCAAATGTAGTTAATATTATAATCAGTCCAATTAAGCAATTAATCAATGAAAATAGCCAAAATTCATAATCTGAGTAAATCAAATAAACAATCACTCTCTCAATTATCAAACTCAATGAAATAATCCTAAGAATCAATAATCGTTGATAAATCTTTTTGTAGAAAATTCCAATCAGTGAAATCAGTATGTAAATAATGAATTTTCCAATCTCCGACGATAATGGCGAAGGAGAAAAATAAAGAATAAAAATCCATGAATTAAGTTGCATTAGAGTATTTATCAATCCTATTACAATTAATCCAATCCGAAATAGTAAAGTTTTTTGTTTTGGATTTAGTTTTCTCATTACTTGATTTGAATCTCTAAAGTATTTGACAGTAAAATATAGTATCCTAAACCAATGGTATATTTCCCTTTTGGAATTAGTCCATTCTCAATATAATCCTTAAATGCTGGTATACTCTGTAAAGCAACCTTGCCAGTTATCTTAGAATTAGGCTCGATAGATTTATAATAATCTTTGAGGTCTTTCTCGAAAAATAAAGTGGACGAATAATAAGTCCTTGTAGGATATTTACATATACTTGAATCATTTTCATCAAGAATCGAAGCTGTCATGCCCATCGGATGATTCCAATATTCTTTAATCAATATTTCTTGTGTACTATCTGAAACATTTAGAAAAGTATAATCAATCCAGATAGTGTCTCCCAGGTTGTATAATTCTCTGTCTGTGGTAATTTTTAAACGAATCTTTTTGGGAAGCTCTTTTCCATTCTCATTGAAAATTATATTCTGGCTAAAGCTATTAATGCTCAGAATCAAACAACAAATAATCAAAATGTTACTTCTCATGCTGTATCGCAGTTTAATTGGCCATAACGTTCCCGCGGTATGGTGTCGTGCGGTTGACTGTCCCACGAAGTGGAGACTGTCAAGCCGAAAACGACGGCATACGGAATGAGGTTTTGCAGATTAAAACACAACCGCCTGCACTTTGACCGCGCTATGGGTTGTAATTATCCGAACTTATCAAATATTCTATCTTTTAAGTATCTGAATATAGAGAAGATCATTTCCCATAAATTCCGGTATAGTATCAGAAAATCCAATTTTAACTAACAATGTATAATGTTCATTGTTTTATCCTAGAATTGAATAACATTATCCATTAGTTTTTAATTAATTATTACTTTTCTTAATATTGAACTTTTTAAGAATTTTATTTTAAAAAAGTAAGTCCCTTTTTTAAAATCATTTAATGGAATTATTGAGTCGTCTTCAGTAATATGCTTGCGCAGCACAATATTGCCAGAAATATCAATGATTGACAATTCAGCATATCCTGGCGTTTGAATATTAATATATTCGCTGGCAGGGTTTGGATACAATTTTATATTTCTAAATTCATCGAAATTTGTGATTGCTACAATATTTAAATTTATATTTGTATCAGCAGTAGCAACGGAAATTACTATATTAAAATCATAGTATCCAGGTTTTGTTACTATACACGATATCTCAGAATCCGTTTCTACACTTGGATATATTGCTTTACCATCCTCATTCGTATCAACATACCAGTATCCATCTAGATATATGACAGCACCCTCGACAGGATTAAGACCATCTGTGATATAAAAGGTAACTCTAAATCCAATAGGTTCCAATTGAGCTGTATATATGGTATTATAGTTTTTAACTGTATCCCCGCCGTCAAATATATTGCTATTTTCATCTGTCCAATAAGTGAAATCATACCCTGGTATATCTGGAACAGGCATGACAAATGATACATCAAATGCTCGTCTGCCAATATAATTCAATGAATGACATGAACTAATATCCAAATTTGAAATGGGATTCAATTGAAATGAATAATTTCCAAGACTCCGAATGGTTGAGGGTAGCTTCAGGCTCGTTATTCCTTTGTTTGAAAATGCTCCATATCCAACACCGATAACTTTCTGGTAATCCAGCTCTTCTGGAATTATTATATCTGTATATAAGAAATTATATGAGCAAACTTCTATTACTCCGTTTTTTACCGCTACATCTTCATCTTTTAATATATAAGGAACGGGAACATAATAATAGTATCCAGTATTATATACAGTATCGCCTCCTAAATATGTATTCCCATTTTTTTCTTTCCATCCTAAATTTTCATATTTATAATTTATTGGCAATTCAAAGTTGGCAAGGTTATTAAAATTACCCTCGGAAATCTTAGTAAGATTATGACAATTAGAAAGATTAATAAATGAGAGAGAAGAATATTCAAAAGCATAACTTCCAATCATCGCTAACGAATCACATAGGCTAAAATCAACATTGATTAATCCATTAGAACTGAACGCGTATTTATCGATAATTTTTATTGAAGAAGAAAATTTTACACTTCTGATTGCATTTTTATAGAACGCATAAATACCTATATGGCCCAATTTATTACAATTACTTAAATCTAACTCGATTAAGTTGTTAAATCTAAATGCCAAATCATTTATACTTTCAATTGAGGATGGTAATTCCAGAACCGTCAAATAGTTGTGGTCAAAGGCTTGCTTTCCTATTGATATTAATTCATTACATGAACTAATACCAATATTTGTAAGTTTATTATTGGAGAAACAATTGTCAGAAATCATTTTTATCGTTTCAGGCAATCTTAAATATCTCATGACATTATAAGCAAATGCACCGCTTCCAATAAAGGATAAATTGGGGCAGACTGCTAAATCTAGACTATCAATGGAATTACCTGTAAAAGCACCGCTTCCAATATAGGATAAGTTTGAACAAAAACTTAAATCCAAACTTTCAATGTAATTATGTGAAAAAGCTCTATTTCCAATAGAATCCAGGTTAATACAAGAACTAAGATCTATTTTTTTTATATTACTCTTATAAAATACCCCATCACCAATCTTTTCAATGGATGCAGGCAATTTTATTATATTAATAGTATTCTCCCCAAAGGCATTAGTTTCAATACATTTTAAAGAACTACAGTTTTCTAAATTTACTACGGAGATATTATTGTAGGAAAATGCATTTTCACCAATATTTACCAATTTAATACATTTTCTCAAGTCAATATTTTGTATAAAATTATGTGCAAATGCATTCTTGCCAATCCATTCAATAGTTGAGGGAAGCACTATGTTTGTTAGTCCTCTATAATCAAATATTTTTCTCCCACTTATATAGTCTGCAATGCCAATTACATTTTGTTCATCCAAAACATCAGGTATAATGATATTTTTAATCTGAAAACTATATGTACATTGAGTAATTATACCGTTTTCAACAATCACATCATCATTTGCTAAAGTATAGTATTCCTGAGACCTAACAATCAGTATAGGATATAGAAGTGTAAATAGTAAAAATAATTTCTTCATGTTTTTTCTGTTTAAATAGTTTCTTGGTATATATTTACCTCTATACAGTTTTAACGTTATTAGCCCTAATGGCGCTATACGGAATAAGGATTTGCAGGTTAAAACAAAACCGCATGCAGTATGCACCGCGTGTTAGGGGCCGTTTATTTTATCAATTTGTTAATCTCATTTTTATTATTTTCATATAACTTTTGAGCCTCATTATATTCATGTAAATTCATTAAACAATGATATTGAGAATTTAAAATGTAATTTTTAGTTTTTGGTTGAATATTTTCAAAATTAAATGTTTTGTATTTCTCCAAGGCTTGTTCAAAATTACGGTCTCTGTATTGTTTGTCAATCTCATAGAGCGCTTTTTTTATTTGTCCATTTTCTCCCTTTAACTCTGTTCTAATTTTTTTTCTTAAATCTTTATTACTCTGCTTGGCAGTAATTGATTCCTCCCAGAACTGTCTTTTAATTTCATAGTCTATTTCAGATTTAACATCAATTCTATATATAGAATCTAGGTAAGAATAAACGACAGAGTTGTACCTATCTTGTATTTTCTGTAATAAAGTCTCTGGAAATAAGAATTCTTCAAAGTGATATTTAAAACCAAATCTATCTTCAATCAACTTCGTGTCAAAAAGGTCATCATATGGATCATTAGTCCCATATAGATAAAGAATTCTGATGTTATTTTTACGTATATCTTTTAAAGCGATTTCCTCATTATATGGAAATCTAGAGTACATAATTGAATCAATGCGCATTTTTGTGATAGAATCCACATCTGAATAATTTTTCTCGTTAATTACAACTTGTCCGTAAGAATAGAGAAAGAGCATTGAAAAAATCAGAGTTATATAAAGCTTCATTTAGTCTTGTTTAAATGGCCCCTAACGTTCCCGCGGTATGGTGTCGTGGCAGTTTCTGTCCGATAGGATAGGAACTGTCAGGACGAAAGGTGCTTGCAGCGAACGTTGAATTATTTGGTTTAAAAAGTACTGCCATGCACTATGACCGCGCTTTATATTTACACCTGTTTATTAACAAAAAGAATCATATAATGATGTAAGTGATTGATATTCTTTTCTTTTTGCTACTTTTTCTTTTCTTGTTAATTGT
>NZ_JBHJHQ010000029.1:0-2096 GCF_042219825.1 Quyinboa mangrovi | reverse complement strand
ATCACCGTATGTGGACTTAAGTAGATTTGCTGCCTAATTTATTGCACAATATTTTGGTTTTTCCTTAGAATAGTGTTGCCTGCAGTGTTTTTTTATTCAAATTTATTCCATTTTGTGAAGATGTTTCTGCTTTGTCAAATGTCTAATTAACATTATAGTAAAAATTAAAATCCACCAAAATGATAGAATAATCAATCCTTTTAACGCTCCATAATAAAAGCCAATACTAATCATTAGTCCAATTGCTAAAATATTTGGTACAGGGAAACCAAATCCAGGATCTCCACCGGAAGCTGCGATCCCAATTCCCCAAACCAATGCATAACAAAAAGATACTATCAGGAGTCGTATATAAACATTCAAATTAGATATCCACTTGGAAATCAACCTTATCCCGAAATATCCAATCACAATATAAATAGCGATTCCCATTATTAATTGTAAGGCATCCCACATATCTAAAATAAATAATCAATCATATGTCAAATTATTGTCAGTGAACTTTTTTAGCAATATTGCAGGCAACGTTCCCGCGGTATGGTGTCGTGGCAGTTTCTGTCCGATAGGATAGGAACTGTCAGGACGAAAGTGCCTGGCTGCGAACGTTGAATTATTTTGTTTAAAAGTACTGCCATGAACTATGAACGCGTGTTAGGCACAGTATTTTATTTTTATCTATGTGTTATTAACTTTTTCTAACAAGTAAATAAATAGAGGGATTCCAATTAAAAATGAAATCCACCATCTCAAAGCTAGTTTATTATATCTGGTTACATATTTTTCTAACAATGGGTCAGTGTCTTTGATTTTTGTCGGAATAATTGCTGAAGCAGTTCCTCCTAAAAAATCAATGGAATGTTTGTCCTTATATGCTTTATCAGATTTCTTTTTTGCATTGTCATATTGATACCCTGCAAATACAGTCTGTAATGTTGTTGCTATCAGATAAACTATCAAAAAAAGGAATGCGAACTTATAAATGTCGTCCATGAAAAAATTGAATTCTAATGTTAGCTTTTGATC
Organism: Quyinboa mangrovi; assembly: GCF_042219825.1. Classification (NCBI taxonomy): domain Bacteria; kingdom Pseudomonadati; phylum Bacteroidota; class Bacteroidia; order Bacteroidales; family Quyinboaceae; genus Quyinboa; species Quyinboa mangrovi. The sequence goes on along the minus strand of NZ_JBHJHQ010000029.1, from coordinate 1,073 downwards.
ATTTCTAATCTTCTCTAGTTAATGTTTTTGGGAATCTATATTGTGCCTAACGTTCCCGCGGTATGGTGTCGTGGCAGTTTCTTTCCGACGGGAAAGGAACTGTCAGGACGAAAAGCGCTTGCAGCGAACGTTGATATATTTTATTTAAAAGTACTGCCATGCACTATGACCGCGTGTTGTGCCCAGTTTTTTTATTTTTTTCGTATAGTAAAATCTTGTTTCAAGATTGTAATTCTTAGATTTCCTTCCCAAAATTCTGTATTTAGTATATTCTCTAAAATCATCTTTTCAGTATCTAAAGGATTATCATTCTGCCAGGAGTCTAGAAATTTCTGCAATTTTTCAGTTATTTTATTTTTAATCTTCATTTCATCTTTATCAATGAAAACACTAGGGAATACATATTTATACTTCCCAGAATAATCAAGAGACAATGTTTTGTTTTTTAAATTATCAATTCTTAAATAATATTCTTTATTCGAGTCTTTTAACGCTTCTATTGAGTCTTTCCCAGCTAAATCAATTGCAGAAATTATTTGAAAATCAATATCTAATCCATTTTTCTTCGCGTACAAATACCCATTTAAACAATTCAATAAATTACCTCCCGCCAAAAAATGAGCTTCAAGATACTGCAATGTCACATTGATCTTATTTTTCTGAAATCCGGCGATACCATTAAAGAAATCTTTTTTATTGGTTTTTCTCATCATAAAACCAAAAGCTTGAGATAAATTAATCTTTGCTCCTAATTGATTTGCTCTCAACCAAGTTATAGTTGCTGGGATTAAGATTATAGTTCCCAACAATCCTAAAACAATTATTAATATTAAAAATTCGTCCATAAGTCCTTTCCGATATAGTCTGAAATAGCTTTATTTTTAAATTGGGCACAACGTTCCCGCGGTATGGTGTCGTGCGGTTGACTGTCCCACGCAGTGGAGACTGTCAAGCCGAAAACGACGGCATACGGAAATAGGATTTGCAAGTTAAAATAAAACCGCATGCACTATGACCGCGTGTTAGTGCCAGTTTTTCTTATTTTATTTTCAGTCTCTGTCTGCAAAAAATCT
>NZ_JBHJHQ010000028.1:0-2235 GCF_042219825.1 Quyinboa mangrovi | reverse complement strand
GCAGTCGGGCTATTTTGTCCTGACAGTTCCTTTCCCGTCGGAAAGAAACTGCCACGACAGCATACTGCGGGAACGTTGGGCGTAATATGGATGCAGTGCAAAAATGAAACTTTTAAACCATGAAAGATATAAACATTAGAGATATTATTGATTTAGCCACTCAAGAGGTTGCAGACCCAGATTCTGAGCTGAAAAAGGTTTATGAATGGCATCATGAAAGAAAAATTATGATAATTAAAGGGACGATTAGCATTGCCATTTCGTTAATTATATCCTTGACAATTTCTTATTTCAAAAGTGAATTAAAACTTGATAAGTGGTCAATGCTCTATCCTCTTGGTTTTGCGTTACTTTCAATGACATACGGATTTTATGAATTATATAGAGTAAGAAGTGTAGGTAGAAAATATATCGCAGCGATTACGTTACTTAATCGATTTAAGAAAATTACTCCATTTCTTAATCTTTATCGTCGAACATTAAGAAATCAGTAGAATGGAAAATTTGACCGATTCTTTATCAATAATATCAGGAATATTTGGATTATTATCAATAATTCTGACATTGTTTTCTTTCTTTAGGAGCACAAGAACACAATCAACGAAGCTAAAAGAATTAGATAAAAAGAAATTTGAGTTAGTCCTAGAATCATCTGATATAATTAAGCTTGGTAATTATTTGGATAATGAAATAGGTCAGCTTACAATCTCAGATTATGTTGATAATAAAAGCCTTAATGAGCGAGTTGATTCATTACTTAACAAACTAACTAGATTTGTTGGAACAGAAAATGAAATAAAAACAGATCTTCAAGAACAGGAAGAATTTAAGAAAACAGAATCTCGACAGGACCCAATTAAAGAGTTTCCATTTGTCGGTAAACTTGGAGTTGAATTTGATAAGATTATTAATGAATTATACCTTGGAGAACCTTGGAATGCACTTGCAAGATTAAGAAGACATATTGAGATTCTCCTTAAAGATTTAGCACAAAAAAATAATTTAAATGTGGAAAAGGTTCATTCACTGACTCAGCTAATTGATATCTTAAAACTTAATCAAATAATTGAAATAGATGTTGCCAGGAATCTAAAATATCCCATACACGTCAGTAATAGAGCTGTACATGGACAGGAATTAAAACAAGGAGAAGCAGAAGAAGCAATCCATCATGCAGCATATTCAATCGATAGAATAATAAATACTACGCCCAACACGCGGTCATAAGTAATGCGGGTTGATGTGGTAAATTCAACATGAGTACATTTAATAAACATAACAACGGTTTGATAATTAAGTGCTTCGAAATCCCGCACTACTCATACCGCCAAACGTTGTGCCCAATGTTATGAAAGTGAATATTAAAATTACTGTTTGTGTTATTCTGCTTCTGAATTTGATCTCATGCAAAGGAATTAAGAATACTATTTCAGATGAAGAAATCTACAATTTTATAAATGTAGTTTTAACCGATTTATCATCTGATTACAAAAAATGTGATGCAATATCTGATAAAACTTTAACGACAATTGACGGAAACCATATTCCAATACCAGGAGTTAAATATGACTCTTCAAAAACAATAAAACATCTCGCAGACTATGGATATATAGATTCTTCAGATGTAAACTTCATATTGCAACAGCAATGTGATTCCACGTTTAGACTTGATCAAGATAAAATCAATAAAAGACTCTTAAAACATGTACAAATTGACAGTATTTTTAATTTAGAGAATGACTTAGGATACGAAGTTTTAAGAGATTCATTAGGAATCAAATGTTATGGATATATCTCTAAACCCTTATTTTCAAAAGATCGAAATACTGTATTAATCTCATTTGAATGGTTTAAGGGTTATTTATATGGACAAGGTTCAATACTGATTTTCAAAAAAAGAATTGGAGTTTGGAAATTAGAGCAGGTCATAGGAACATGGGAAAGTTAGAATTATAAAACACAGGGCACAACACGCGGTCATAGTGCATGCGGTTTTATTTTAACTTGCAAATCCTATTTCCGTATGCCGTCGTTTTCGGCTTGACAGTCTCCACTTCGTGGGACAGTCAACCGCACGACACCATACCGCTGGAACGTTAGTGCCAATTTAATAAAGACTATACGACTTATTTGATAATGTCAAAACATAGCATAAGACTTCGAAAGAAAAGTGTTCTCCGAATAATGAAAAGTGGAATCCTTTATCCTACAGTCTTATTTCTTATAATACTTGTA
>NZ_JBHJHQ010000027.1:0-2701 GCF_042219825.1 Quyinboa mangrovi | reverse complement strand
TTTAATTTGTGGAGCATCAATTTAAAGAGCACCCGTGAGAGAACAAAAGAAGGCACTATTTACAACACGCGGTCATACTGCATGGCAGTATTTTTAAACAAAATATTTCAACGTTCGCAGGCTGTCTCTTTTGTCCTGACAGTTCCTTTCCCCTCGGAAAGAAACTGCCACGACAGCATACCGCGGGAACGTTAGCGGTAATTTAATGAAACAGACTATATACATATTATTAACCTTAATATCATTTGGAGCATCCTGCCAAAATGTAGATTTTAATAGAGATAAAAGCATTTTGTATTTAAATTATGAACAGAAAAATGCAGAAGTCATTGCAGAAATTGATGATTTTTCAGAGTATTATCCTTTGGTTCAGGCATATTATTTTGAAGGAAAGTTGAATTTAAATCAAAAAGAAAGAATCCTACTTGAGATATATGGTGATAATCAAATAATTAGAGATTTTCCATTCACATATTCCAACATTCGGATAGATTCAATTTCTAATGATACAATTGTTCACTTTACAGTAAAGGGTCAAAGCTATACGGTTTGTCCAAACCAGACTTACGAGGACTCCATTCAAATTTTGAAGTATCAGGCTATCTTATTAAAGGACTATATTTTTGATGATAACAACAAAACAGAAAAAGAAATCCAATTTAGATTAGATGCTCCAACCGTTGCAGATACAATGCCACGTTTTAGACATGATGGGACAGATTTAGATGTGTATTTAGGCAATTATGGATTAAAACTTTGTAATGAAATATCTTCTGAAAATGCATATATACAAATTGTACTTGATGAAAATGGTTGTATCACTAACATACGGTTAAATAGACGCGTTGAAAGTGATGATGTTACAAAAAGAATTATTCAAGCATTCAATGAGATGCCTAAGTGGATTCCAGCTAAAAATGGAAACAAACCAGTTCCTATTAAAATGACATTTGAGTTAAATGAAAAATAAAAACTACCGCTAACACGCGGTCATAGTGCATGGCAGTACTTTTAAATAAAACAATTCAACGTTCGCTGCCAGCTCTTTTCGTCCTGACAGTTCCTTTCCTATCGGACAGAAACTGCCACGACACCATACCGCGGGAACGTTGTGGGCAATAAAAACGAAAACAGACTAACATGAAGAAATTCTGGAATTGGATATTAAAAAACTTATCAAATATTTTTGGTATTATAGGAGTGTGTTTGACTTTCTATTTTGGTGTATTCTATGTTCCCAACTGGATTGAAGAATCGCAAAATGAGAAAATAATTAATGCCCAAGAGAATTTGATTCAATCTGTTAAGGAGCTAATCTATTCCGACTCTATTTCCACTTTGAATGAAGTTAATGTATTAATTGAAGCTAAGGAAATAGAATTGAAACAAGCATATCCGTTGACTCCCAAACAAGTATTGGTTTGTGTGCAAGAATCATTTATGCAGGACAAATATTTACCTCTTGAAAAAAGAAAACTTTTAATCGAAGAAATTGAAATTATAAAATCCCAGATTCCGCCTGTTGAAGTAGAAAACAAAGAAGAACTAAATGAATCGAAAAGTAAATTTAATATTACAAGTCTGCTTTCAATTTTGATTTCATTAATTGGTGTTGTAGCAGGAATTATAAGCTTTTATTTAAAATTTAGAACAGATAAAGAAAAACAGGACGAAATTGATAATCAAATTGCACAGTCTGAAAACATGGCGTTCTCACGTGAAACAGGATTTGAATATGAAAAAGGAATTTTAAATATAATTCGAAAAAGAAAGGAAATTAAGATTAACAGCGACTTTACTGTTCCTTCTCATGAATTTGATATTGAGTTTGAATGTGATAATCAGTACTACTATGTTGAAATAAAATATTTTATGAGAAGTAAAGTCGGTTTGAGTTCAATTGAACGTTTTATTTCTAGCGTAAAAGGAAAAGAAGGTAATTTCTGGTTTATCTATAATACAGATTTGACCGATATGGTGAAAAGAAGAGTAGAAGCTATAAATGATTTTTCAGAAGGTAGGACTATCGAATTGATTCAAGTTCCTAATGTGAGAGACTTTGAAAAACAATTAGATAAATTACTGCCCACAACACGCAATCATAAAACATAAGCGGGACAGTGGTTTTCAAAGGTTTTACTTCTAATCAACACCGCCAAATCTAAGATTTGACGAGTTGATTTTTCAGTTACCAAATCGTAGATTTGGCTAATTAAAAACTTGAAACGTCTGCTCATTTAATTCGCTTACGTTTCATATTGCCATTCGTTGTAAATAATGCCGGGATTAGTTGTTTGATTATTTTAAAACTGGCTTCCACCCTCTTTCGGCTGAAGCAGGGAACGTTCTTTTTAAAACTGGATCATCGTTTGATTTAAACCAGGTGTCGGGTGGAATCTCAGTCTACAAAACTTTGAAGATTCATATTTTGACGCAATATCGTTTTGGGTTGATGCAATATCGTAGAGTTTTTGATTTAAATTATCCGGCCATGGGTGGCTGAATCTCATTTGATTTGCCGGAGTGTTTAATTTGTGGAGCATCAATTTAAAGAGCACCCGTGAGAGAACAAAAGAAGGCACTATTTACAACACGCGGTCATACTGCATGGCAGTATTTTTAAACAAAATATTTCAACGTTCGCAGGCTGTCTCTTTTGTCCTGACAGTTCCTTTCCCGTCGGAAAGAAACTGCCACGACA
>NZ_JBHJHQ010000026.1:0-2922 GCF_042219825.1 Quyinboa mangrovi | reverse complement strand
TGCAAGCTCTTTTCGTCCTGACAGTTCCTATCCCGTCGGAAAGAAACTGCCACGACACCATACCGCGGGAACGTTGTGCAAAATAACTTAGACACACTATCAAATCGAAACTTATGATATGAAGACAACAACTATATTATTCATTCTTATAGGATTAATAGCCACGGCAGCATTTATCGGATTGATAATTATTTTAAAATCCCCCGACACGAAAAAAGGAGAAAAGATTCTTAAAAAGTCAGGGTCATTATTATTGACGGTCCTTCTTATATCATTTATATTTTCAGATCTACATCGTGATTATTCAATATACGAAGAACAAAATACTTGGAAAAAATATCAGTTACCACAACTTGATTCCTTAATGTACCTTAATATTATAGAAACAAAATGGTCAAACTACAGATCATTGAGCCAAGATAGCATATATCATTCTGGTAAAATTATACGATTTGATCTGTTTGACATCTACAGTATCGAGGATGATTTCATAAATAAAAAGCAAGACAAGATTTTAACATTAAAATTCATAAAGCCCAATATTATCCGTGATTCATTAAGAGTTATGACTTTGAAAACAAGATCTGATTATATGAATAAATTGCCAATTGAAACATTAACCTTTTCTCAATTTGATAGTGTACTTACTGATTGGGGATTAAGAAAAGGATTGTATGATAAATTGGTGGATTATTGAAATTAATTACTTTGCACAACACGCGGTTCATAGTGCATGCGGTTTTGTTTTAACCAGCAAATCTTTATTCCGTATGCCGTCGTTTTCGGCTTGACAGTCTACACTTCGTGGGACAGTCAACCGCACGACACCATACCGCGGGAACGTTGGGGGCAATTGAAAGGAAAATAATAATTTAGAAATAAAACACATATAATTAATTAAAGAAATGAAAATAGGAGATATTCAGGTAGTGAATTCGATATTAGATGTCGAACATCGAATAAATGTACTGGAGGAAATACTTCAGTATATTATAAATAATAACACGAATTTGAACCTTCCAAATCAAAACCAGATTGAAGAATTCAGAGATAGCTCAATAAGCAAACTTAAAAGTAAATACCCCAATATGGGAATTGAAAAGAAATAATTTAAATGGTTATAGATATGAATATAATAGAAACCATTGGGGGTATTTTTTTTAAAGATTATTCTGTTGATACATATCCTATTTTGGTTGCATCAGCATTACACGAAGAAATGACTCCCTTACTTGCTGGGAAAAAATGGTCATATATAAGTGATGACCAAAATATTCGACAATATAAGGTTACAAATTCAAAGAAAAGAAGCTACAATGTTATTAGTTATTCATTAAATCGAATGGGAATGCCAATGAATGGTGTTGGAATAACTAAAACTATTGAGATTTTGAAACCAAAATATGTTATTTTCATCGGTACTTGTGCTGGTTTAAACAAGAAAACAGACACAAATACAAACGGAGAGAATGAAGGAGATGTACTTATTCCTGACTATATATACGCCTATGATTCAGGAAAACATAATGACAAAGGAGTTTTTAAAGTAGAGCATAGGCATTACGATGTTAGTCAAAACTTACGAAGTATTGTTTCTGACATGCTTCAGACTATAAGAAAGCCTCGTTTTAAAGTTGAGTTAGATTGTGGTTTCTGTTCAGGAGCTAGTGTAGTCAGTTACAAGAAAATGCGAGATAATATTATAAAATCTGCAAATCGCAAAGTTGCTGGTTTTGATATGGAGGCATATGTACTTGCTTGTATTAATCAGCTTTACCCAAATATTGAGACTATTGTGCTAAAAGGAATCATGGACTTTGGCGAACATAAGGATGATAAATTTAAAAGAAAAGCAAAAGTGAATTCAGCGAAAATTGCTGATGAACTTATTAATTATATTGTTGAAAATGACTCTAAATTATTGTAATACCAACTGCCCCCAACACGCGGTCATAGTGCATGGCAGTTATTTTAAATATAATATTTCAACGTTCGCCGGCTGTCTCTTTTGTCCTGACAGTTCCTTTCCCGTCGGAAAGAAACTGCCACGACAGCATACCGCGGGAACGTTGTGGCCAATATTAAGCAACCTTATCATCTATACTGAATAAGAATAAACACGAAAAAAATTACACCTATGAAAACAAAATATATATGGATAATCTTTACCACTTTCATTATTTGCAGTTGCGAAAAGGATGATAATTCAAATGAAAATCTAAGTAAAAATCCACCTGAAACACCAGAAGCGGTTAGTTACGATTTAAATGACGATTCAGTCAATGACATTAAAATTGAATATCGGTGGTTTACTTGGGATGGAATTAATAGTTCAGGAGATGGAATTTCTGGATTAATTGAACCCTTAAATGAAAGTTCTATTTTATTGAAACAAAATGAATATACATTATTTAATAAATTAAACGATACTATTCGGATAAACACAACAGAGCCTTATTACTGGGAAAAGTATTTAGCCCCTGCCTTTGTATCAATTTCAAATTCATCAGTTAATGACTATTTATGGCCAAGTGAGTGGAAAATTCAGAGTAATTTGAATTTAGATTCCTACTATTTAGGAATTGTAATTAATAATAGCAACAATAATCTGATAGGCTGGATAAAAATTACGATTAATAAATCCACTGGTGATGTTCAAATATTAGATAAGAAATTTACTACGGAAGAGTTTATTGTGATTGAAAAATAAAATACTGGCCACAACACCCGGTATAGTGCATGGCAGTATTTTTAAACCAAATAATTCAACGTTCGCAGCCTGCTCTTTTCGTCCTGACAGTTCCTATCCTATCGGACAGAAACTGCCACGACACCATACCGCGGGAACGTTGTGTGCAACCATATTAGAAGGGGAATTACATAATATGAATAAATATATCCTAATAGTTTTCTTTTTTATAC
>NZ_JBHJHQ010000025.1:0-3079 GCF_042219825.1 Quyinboa mangrovi | reverse complement strand
CAATCGGATCATTGTACGGATCGGCTGCTGTGGCTACTACTGTTTTACCAGATTTCTGTACATAAGCTACTTTCTTAGGTCCGTAATGCGACATAGCTTCTTCTGCCCTTGCGGCAACCATATCAGGGTACATAATACCATTATAAATATTGAATTCGGTCAGCGACGCATTATAGTTTGGATCAGCCCAGCCATTAGGACCTTTAAATAGTTGTGCAATTTCAGTATCCAGTGTACTTATAAAATCACCATTTAAAGCAGCTGAACTAACAAGTACACCATCCAGATAGTACTGTAATGAATCCGGTGATAAAACAGCCACTACATGATGGAATTCACCATCGTCGATTTCGGTACCAGGTAAAGCAGCTGTTACCGTTGCACTTCCATTATTTGTTTCAATTCTTGATTCATTACCATCACGTGTTGGTTGAATCCAGAAGCACCTGCTTCCACCGTTATTATTTCCGAAATAAGCAAGCATGGTATACCAAGTATTCAGGGTATTCCCTGTTTCAACATATGCTTCCAAAGTAACGGCCTTATAGGTATGTAATGCAAGCGCTGCTGCATCGAATGTAATATAACCATCTGTATTTGTTGTAGCACCTGAAACTGTGACTTTACCATCGGCTACGGTAATTTTATCACCAACCAGCGTACCATTCAAACCGCCAACCACATCTATTACGGTATCTGCTTCTTCGAATGTATATGAATGCGCCAGAACAGCAGGGATAACCGCTACAGGTGCTTCTATCATCATGAAGCTATCAACTGCGGCACCTGTTTTGTCTGCATAATACCATGAATCTGCTGTTGTACCATCGGCACCACAGTATTTGTCATTTACCATGTTCATAAAGGTATAGTAATCGGTAACACCTTTTACAACTTTCCATACGCCATCTTCCAATGTACCAAATTTAGTACTCCATCCGCTGCTTGACTTTTTACTGAAGAAACTGTAATTCACATCCTGAATAATATAATACAGGCTGTCGTCAACACCTTCATTTACCGGACGTAACATAAAATGCTGTGCTGCTACATTCATGCTATCTGTTAACGCAGGCTGAGCATCGCTTGAAGATGCACTACCAAGTAATAATCCGCTTTCTGCTTCTTTAAGGAAATAACGCTGGTAAGGTTCAACAGCTTCAACACCAATTGAATCAATTCCTTTACCATCAAAGGTGATTACGATAGAACCTGAATCACCGGCAGCTGCTGTTGTAACATTTACCATCAATTTAGCCTGTCCGTTATCATAGTTGGCAGCAGTTAATGAAGAAGGTGTAACAGAAAATCCTTCAGGAACCTTAATTCCAAGAGCTGCATCTGTATTGTTGGTTGTTACGTAAACAGGATATCCTTTCATACCAATTTCAACCATCACAGGAACTGTTTCTGACATGGAAACAACAGGAGCAGCAACACTCAAATCCATATAATTTGATTCGACATATGTACCTCCGTTAATTGTTCCGTTATTTGCATTGACAGTAAGATCTGTGGCCATTTCAGCAGTATCATTAAAATTATAATAGGCTACCAGACCATCTTCATCACCTTTTAACAACTGAAATTTACCAGCTGTTATATCTTCTGATGTTTTTGCCACATTCCAGACACGTACTTCATCAACCAGACCATTAAAGGCTCTGTCTGCTGCACCACTGTCCCAACCTATATACGTGTTACCGGCTGAAAAGTCATTAGGTGTGAATGTTGCTGTTTCTTCAGCAGCAATACCATCAAAGTAAACTGTACGTGTTGTTTCCGTCATAACCACAGCTAAATGATGCCAGGTTCCCTGGCTAACATCAGGGGTTAAGGAATTGGAGCCGTACTGTTCGCCACCGGCCGCCATATACCTTACACTTTGAGAAGTACTTTGCCAGCCCGAAGTATATTGGAATCCGAAATTACCCGGACGGTTAAAAATAAGCCCGGCATTGGCAATCTGATCTGCTCCTGAATTAACCCACATCTCTACCGTATAAGGTAAGGTTGTCAGACCAAGACCAGAAATATCAACATTGCTCAGTGATCCATCAGCACCACCCGGTAAGCTCATAGCATAATTACCGGTAATACCTACAGCTTCTACCTGGGCAACCTTTAATACCTTAACGGTATCAGGCTCAGCATCAGGATTATGAAGTGCAGACCATCTTAAAATACTTTCAATATTCGTATTTCTGAAGGCGGCATCTGTGAAAATTTTCACCGGTTCAGCCATACCTGCAGTCTGTACCCATGTTGTATAGGTCTTAGCTGTAACGTCAAGATCGAACCAGAAATGGTAAACCTGATTCGGAACAGGAACTACAAGATTTTCCACTGTACCTGCATCTACCCAACCTCCACCGTTTCTTACGGTCAGACGATCTGAATATACAGCAACAGCGGCTGAATAATCACCCCATGCTGCGATTGCAGGTTCAGACAAAACGATTGAACAATCAAAAACACCATCGTTATCACCGTCAACAAATGTTATGCCGGCATAAACAATTCCGGTATCCCTTACCGGATTAAAGGTACCCGTTGCATCTACTGATTGCGCTTTAATGTTTCCAGAAACAAAGATCCCTGCAAACAAAATAAAACCCATCAAATACTTAAGTAAAGAATTTGTTTTCATAAATAAACTTTTAGTTAGTACTATTAATAATAATTCACGATTTGTTTTTCATAAACAAGCGTTAAAATTATTGAATGTCTTTTTCATTTACACTTAAATCGCAAGCAAATACTATAACTTATTTAACAAAATAGTATAAATTATTTTTTTAACTATCAAATCTTCGCCAGTTAAAAACCTTATAAACTGAAACATAAGAATCTTACAGACAGCTGCAGTGCAAATACAGGCAGGATATTGTTACTATAAAAAAGGCTGTCCGGTTTCCGGACAGCCTCATTAAATATTACTTACTATTTTCTAGTTAGTTTTAACAACCTTAAACAATTTACTTGCACCAGCACTTTCAGCCTTAATGATATATAATCCTGAGCCGTCAATACTAATGTTTTCTTTGCCTGAAGATGGTACAACCTGCTTAACAACTTT
>NZ_JBHJHQ010000024.1:0-3304 GCF_042219825.1 Quyinboa mangrovi | reverse complement strand
TACAAGTATTATAAGAAATAAGACTGTAGGATAAAGGATTCCACTTTTCATTATTCGGAGAACACTTTTCTTTCGAATTCTTATGCTATGTTTTGACATTATCAAATAAGTCGTATAGTCTTTATTAAATTGGCACTAACGTTCCCGCGGTATGGTGTCGTGGCAGTTTCTGTCCGATAGGATAGGAACTGTCAAGACAAAAGAGACAGCCTGCGAACGTTGAATTATTTGGTTTAAAAATACTGCCATGCACTATACCGTGTGTTGTATGCAGTTTTATTATAAGTAGAAAATCACAGGTTTTAATTGTGATTCCCTACTTATTACAAAGATGAATTACCTTATTTTAGCTTGATATATTCCGGCATTATTTCCAGTATTATCATTTACAAAATACATTACTAGATCATTTTTCCCATCTAAATTTATATCTCCAATATCTATACCACCTCCTTGAATATGAACAGCATAGTTTGCATTATATTTTTCAACACTGGTCCAATTTTCTTCTGCAACTGCACCCGTTGAGCTGATATCTTTACCTACAACAATGAAACCCTCATCTTCATAGTAGTCATTTATACAAAATAAAATGATATCATTTCTCCCATTTCCTGTAATGTCTCCTATCGCTACTCCAGCTGCTGAATTTCGATCTGCGTGTACTCCTTTAATTTTTATAGAAGGTCCCCATACTTGTGGGATACCATAAGAATTAATATTCCAACCGATTCTATAATATTGTGAATTAGGGCCGTTGGGATTGTCATTGTTAGTAATAACGTAATCTAGTACTCCGTTTTTATCAATATCTGCTAATGTCATGCCTGCAAAATCAGTATGATATCCTAAACTCATTGGAGCTTTATAATTGTTGCCCCAATAAGAAACACTGCCACTTTCAGAAATGTTATATCCAACTTTAAAAATTGCGTAGTTATCTGTTGATGGATTATCAATAAACATAACAACCATATCCTTATGTCCGTCATTGTTTATATCAGCTATCGATACACCTGCACCTTCATTGTAATAAGAAGATGATATTGGGGTACTACCATAAGACCATCTTGAAGGAGTGCCATCAGTACGTAAATCCCATCCGATTGAATATATAATGTAATTACCACCGGTTGGATCATCAAGGTGTAAAAGAACCATATCAAGAACACCATTGTTGTTAATATCTTCCAGACATATATCACCGCCATCATCATAAAAACCATATGAATTAGTTGTATATCTTGATATCGCACTTTGTCTGGCGATTTCTAAAAGATCAAAATTTTCAGAAATCCATACACTTATAATATCATCATACAATCCTTCTTCAGGAGGATATGATGAACTCCCAATGTTAAAGCTATTGATTATTCCATCAATCTCACTTATTGCATTGGTGGCATTTACTATCAGTACGGTATTGGTAGTTAACTCTTTTATTCGAGTAAGTTCGTCTTTTAAAGTTCTCCATTTAGAAATGTTTTTATACTGTTCTAAAATATTTTCAGCCACATCTAAATTACTGTTTTCTATAAAATCTGAATATGGAACTATTGTCATCTCAACAGGGACTGCCCTTTCTGGATGTTCATTAAGATAATCTTTAAGATCGTCCATTGACGCGTTATATTCAGAAAGACTCGAGATTAATGGTTGATAATATCCTGATATATTTGTAAACGTCCAACCATTAACGTAGCACGTAGACAGTGCTGATTCCATTTCCGAACTTAATGTAGAGTTTGTTTCCACTCCAAATATTTTTTCAATTTTAAGTTTAGCGGCTTCTTCAATTTCGAGTTTTGTGTGTATTGATGATTTAGAGTAATCATAAACATAGATACTATAACAAATAGCTCCAGTTGTAACGTCATCTACATAATAATATCCATATCTATCTATAAATGCAGAAACATCTTGATTTAAATAACTCAAAGCTTCTTCACTTAATTCTGGATTTGCAACATAGGCTCTTTCAGTATTTATTTGAATTCTTGAAATGATAGTTACTTTTTTTTCTTCATAATTATAATTTGCATCAATATTCATTTCCATCGTTCTATCCAAACTTGTCTCGGAAACAATTGTTCCATTAATATTAAATTTAAGATCAATTCCGGCACTAAGTTTTACATCTTTGCTTTCAGTAATAGAAGAGAAATAGTTTGGAACAGTGTTAATTGTGTATGTTCTTAAAATGGAGGAACATTTAATCGCAGGGAATAATTCCAATTTATTTATTGGATCGTATCCTATTCCAGCATTATAATATCCATCGGGACAACCTGGTATTACTGACTTAAGTAAAGTGGTGGATTGCAAATTTTCCTCTTCTTGATTTACGGAAATATGTTCCTGGCAAGAATTAAAAATAATAAGCACCAAGGTTGAGATTAATAAGATCTTAATTTTATTCATTTGTTTAATGTTTTAGTTGAGCAAATGCTCATTAATAAAAAAGGGTTTTAATGATAATTTATATATTAGTTATTTTACTGATTTTATAATTATTAAAATTTAATACAGTAAAATATAGTATTTATGAAGTATTCATATTCACCTCCTTTTTTATGATTTATGGATGTTCATAATTCTACTTTTTACAGTCATAGAATATTCGCTTTTATTTTAAAATTGCATACAACGTTCCCGCGGTATGGTGTCGTGCGGTTGACTGTCCCACGAAGTGGTGGCTGTCAAGCCGAAAACGACGCCAGGATGCAAATGGATTTACAAGTAAAAAGAACCGCATGCACTATGCACCGCGTGTTAGGTGGCGTTTTTATTTCTTATATATTTATTCTCTAATTCATACATGAATTTAAGTTCAGCATAATCGTTAATATCCAACTTTATTCTTTCCCAGTTTTCTTTTGCAATTCTTGTCAAGTTTATCCATTCAGGATCAATCAATTTCTTCCTGTCTGAAAGATTCTTTTTTTCTGGGCTATCTGCGTATTTCTCAAGTTTGTTGTGAAAATCTTCAACTATGTCGAATTCAGATTTTGTTATAATTTTTTGACTTAACATTTCATCATAACCATCTTCAAGGTCAAGGTCATTGAAATATTGACAAATAGATTCATCATAATTTCCTATCATATCTTCATATTCGACGTTAATCCAAAGTCGTCGCTGAAATTCAATATGAGCAAGTTCGAAAAGAGAGTATAACCATTTTTTTCGAATGTTATATTTTAAATCTTTGTCCATCATTTAAATGACACCTAACGTTCCCGCGGTATGGTGTCGTGGCAGTTTCTGTCCGATAGGATAGGAACTGTCAGGACGAAAAGAGCTG
>NZ_JBHJHQ010000023.1:0-3814 GCF_042219825.1 Quyinboa mangrovi | reverse complement strand
AGATTTTTTGCAGACAGAGACTGAAAATAAAATAAGAAAAACTGGCACTAACACGCGGTCATAGTGCATGCGGTTTTTTAAACTTGTAAACCCATATTGCGTATGTCGTCGTTTTCGGCTTGACAGTCTCCACTTCGTGGGACAGTCAACCGCACGACACCATACCGCGGGAACGTTAGCTGCAAGCTTATAAATGACTAAATATGAAAAAACTAATCCTGATAATTTCATTAATCTCTATTGGATTAAATTGCATTGCTCAAGATATTGATTTGAAAAAGAATGAATTATATAAGATTTTTAGAAAAAGCATTAACCAACCAGAACGTAATAAAGTTATTATTGGAAATAATCCTTGGATAATAAATAATGAAGATAGCGCTTATTATAAACGAGATACAATATATTTATATAACATTAATAATCATGCAAATAATCTTAATTTATGCCAAACAATAGACTGGACATTCTATAAAAAGAATGCTTTAATAATTTGTAGATCTAAACATTGTTATGGACCACCTGCAAACACCTTTCTAACATCAAGGGATTTGATCAAAATAAAAATTGAAGATAATGATGAATTGATTATAAGGTTATTTAACTTTAGTAAATTGGTTGATGTTTTTAAGGTATTAGAGTTTGAAGATATTGATGGAAATTTAAAACTTACATTGTTAAGAAAAAAATATAAAGCCAGCAGCTAACACACGGTATAGTGCATGGCAGTAATTTAACCAAAAAACATCAACGTTCGCGCAAAGCTCCTTTCGTCCTGACAGTTCCTATCCTATCGGACAGAAACTGCCACGACACCATACCGCGGGAACGTTGTATGGCATACGAAGAAACCTAACTGCAAATGGAAAGTAACTATAGAAAATTAACACCAGAAGAAGTTTTCTTTATTTTTAAGGAAGAACATAGACTATGCAGCCAATTTGATGTTGAAGCTGACCCAACAGCTGATTTGACAATGGATTCTTCAATAAAGGAATGGCGCAACTCGATGGATTTACTCCCATGGAGAAAATTAGGTAAATATCTGAATGAGGAATTTGAAATTACTATTTCGGAAAATGACTGGGAATCTACACTTGAGCCATCAAGAACCAAACGACTTGGAGATGTATGCAGATTAATATCAAATCATGCACAGATTGAAATTGTAAAACCGATTAAAGTATTCGGAAAAGACTGTCTTTCGGCTTCATTGTTTAAGACAATTAAAAGAAACTTGACTAAGAGAGGTGTGGATACTAAAGATTTGAAACCGTCATCATTGATTGAACCATATTTGAAAAATCATTTTGGGGAGTTTATAGAACAGATTAATAAAAACTATACTGGTGTTATTCCAGAGATTAAGACAACTGAAACAAAGTTGAGTAAATCAAATTCATTGATATGGTTTGCTTTAATTCTGGTTTTTATAGCTGGATTTTTTTGGTATCCTTTATTTGGTTTAGCGGTGATTCTTTTGATAATTGGATTGTTTTCAGGAAATGCATCAAAAAAAGAGTTTGAAGACCAAAGTGATATGATGTTTATTCCTGAAATAAAGACTTTTCGGGATTTAGTCGAGAGAATAATTGAAAAAAGTACGCCATACAACAATGTGTATAGTGCATAAGGGTTTCAGAGGTTTTCGAGCGGCATCACCCGCATCAATTTTGGGTGGTAACTTGATAGGTTTGAAGCCCGCAATCCCTTACGACACCATACACTCAACGTTGTATTTAATACCGGGATTAGTTGTTTGATTATTTAAACTGGCTTCCATCCTATTTCGGCTGAAGCGAGGAAACGTTCTTTTTAAAATTGGATCATCATTTGATTTAAACCAGGTGTCGGGTGGAATCTCAGTCTACACAACTTTGAAGATTCGTAGTTTGACGCAATATCGTAGAGTGTTTGATTTACATTATCCGGCTATGGGCGGCTGAATCTCATTTGATTTGCCGAAGTGTTTAATTTGCGAAACCGTTCAATTAAAGAGCTCCGGTGAGAGAACAAAAGAAGGTACTAAATACAACACACGGTCATAGTGCATGGCAGTACTTTTAAACCAAATAATTCAACGTTCGCTGCCGGCTCCTATCGTCCTGACAGTTCCTTTCCCGTCGGAAAGAAACTGCCACGACAGCATACTGCGGGAACGTTAGGTGGCATTTACTAAAGAAGAATCATAATTTTAAAAACTTCATGATTCATAGAATATGAAAACAATTAAATTGACATTCTTACTATTTACAATACTTTCTCAATTTATCAAAGCGCAAAATCTTGATGGAATATATACCTGTAACAATCAAAAAATAAAAATCGAAGGAAGTCAAATTGAATATGAATTGATATCATATGGGGATGGATTACACACAATTTTTAGAGGTTCAGGAGAAATAGATATCAGGAATAAAAGATTATTTATAAAACCATACAATATCAAACCTCAAATAAATAGTAGACTTGAGAAAATAAGGCCATCAAAAAATGATACAATGTTTATTTCAATTCATGGAGATGAGCCTAATCAGATTGTAGTCAGTTTATATAAAAGAAAAAAAATGGCTTATACTACTATGTCAAATATAAACAAGAAGAAAGCCGAAATTCCACGAAACAAAATAATCAATTGTGATTCAATCTATATTAGTATTGTTGGGTACAAACCAATAGGGCAAAGAATTAATAATGTAAATAAATATGACTACGAGATTATATTACAAGGGGTTAGCAATGATAGTTTTCATTATGAATTTGTTACAAATTACGAAAAGGGTTTCAAGATGAAAAAAACTTCAAATAAGATTTGCTTAAAATACGAACGGATTATTAATCATCGGGAAAAAGAAAAGTGGAATAAATTTAGAAAAATGAAATAAAAACGCCACCTAACACGCAGTCATAGTGCATGCGGCTCTTTTAACCTGCAAATTCGTATTCATTCTGGCGTCTTTTCGGCTTGACAGTCTCCACTTCGTGGGACAGTCAACCGCACGACACCATACTGCGGGAACGTTAGCGGTCAGCTTAAAATGACGACTTGGTATACTGACAAACCAAAAGAAAATAAGATTGGAATGATGAAATTATTAATTCTTTCTATTGTACTAAGTGTTTCAACATATAGTCTTTATTCACAGAATAAAACTATTATAGGAAGGGTGATTTCTGATGATTTAGAAACAGTGCCTGGAGTTTTTATTATGATTGATGACACAGTTGAGATTGGAAGAACAAATCTGGATGGATTTTTCCAAATAGACGTCCCTGTTTCTGTGAAAAAAATACAATTTATGTTTGTTGGAATGGACCCAGCAACGATAGAGCTTGTCGATGCATGTGAAACAATTGAGGTTGTAATGATGTTAAGCAGTACTTATGACTTTATAACTTTAAAAAGTGCCGAGAGAAAGAGGAAAAAAAGATATAAAAAACTTCCTGAGATACATAGACAGGCATTTGAAAAAGGTATTTTTAAAACGGATAAGGCATGCTTCATCCGTAAGTTTGAATCATTTTATTTAGTTGAGAATTAACTATAAAACATTTATAGAATTTTAATTTTGGACAAACACAAAATGTAAGACAAAAGAAAAAAAGCCGAACCGCTAACAAAGTACATATTGCAGGGCGGGGTTCGGTGGTACGCCAACTGCGGATTCTCGTTTCGCCATTCCATGTCCTTCGGACAGGAACGCTCTCCGACATCCGCCCCGACAACATGTACCAACCGTTAGCAATAATTTAAAAATGAGACTGTAACGTAAAAATTAAAATGTCTGAAAAAAGAAAAATACCAGACAAAATT
>NZ_JBHJHQ010000022.1:0-4044 GCF_042219825.1 Quyinboa mangrovi | reverse complement strand
ATCACCGTATGTGGACTTAAGTAGATTTGCTGCCTAATTTATTGCACAATATTTTGGTTTTTCCTTAGAATAGTGTTAGCGGTAGTTTTTTATTTTAAAAATCATTTAAGACCAACAATAATTGTGAGCAAAACATTAGCATTTGTGTCATTATTTGTTCCTGGTGTCCAATCTTCAGCAGACTCTTGAACTGCATTTATGATGGATTTGTCTAACAATTCTGATCCAGAGCTTTTAGGGAAAAATATATGCGAAATTGTACTATCTGCATTTACTACGAATGCAACATATACTCTTTTGTTTAGGTCTCTCTTTTTTACGCCTTTGGTCTTGTCAATTTTCTTCTTAAGATATTTTACAAATGACAGGTTGTAATCTTGATTTTTATATTTAGGCATCTGGGGTACAAGAACATTAATCTGATAATCTTTAGTCATAAAGATTGTATCTGCTTTGCCATTTTTGTAAATCTGCAAGAAATCTTGTGCCATAGAAGGAGTAAAGTAAGTAACTGAAATAATAAATAAAAGGCTTAAAAGTATTTTTCTGAAGTTATTCATATTAATTAAATTAAGGTTTTAATTCTTAAATGTTCGATAAGTTATGTTTAATTACCGCTAACGTTCCCGCGGTATGGTGTCGTGGCAGTTTCTTTCACCCGTGAAAGGAACTGTCAGGACGAAAAGGGCCGGCTGCGTACGTTGAATTATTTAGTTTAAAAATACTGCCATGCACTATGACCGCGTGTTGGCAGCAGTTATTTTTTAATCATTCATTGAATCTTTTTCGATAAATATATAATCTTCCATTAGAATTTTTATTGAATCTTCTTCAATTTCAGCGTCCATGAATATAAGGTTTTCCATCGGTCTAAAATCTTCAATATCCGGATATATTCGGTGCATAACTGAAAGATACATTTTGTAAAATTCAGAACGTTCTTCGGTCAACTTTTCAATTGAATAATATTTTCCCCACTTATTTAATGCTCCCAATGATAAAAAAATAGACTTGCTTTCTTGAGAATTATTTGTGTCCCTTACTTGTATTTCATATTTCTGAATTTGTTGGATTAGGTTTTCAAAACTTAAAGAGTCGTTTACTGATAAATCATATATTTTAGACTCAAAGAACCTTGGTTGTTCGTGAAAATTATCTACTATTTCTGCATTTATTAACGTCTTATTTTTAACTCTGAAAATTTTAATGAAATCAAATCGTCTATCAATACAACCAGATAAATTAAAGACTAAAGTTAAAGTATCATTCAGAGATGAGAAGTTTTTTAATTCACCATTTGCAATCAAATTTTGAATTTGATATTCATCTTTTTGGGAATTATTTCTATTACAACCAATTAACAGATAAATTATAAATAATCCAATTAGTAAATTAACTTCTCTTTTATTCATGTTTATTCTCTTGATTGTATGCGAATTCTCTTTTTTATAATTGCTGCCAACGGTTTTGCGGTATGAAACGTTTGGGAGAGCGGGCTGCGTACGTATCCACCGTTGCACAGAGTTGATGCGTGGCAGGATGCTCGAATAACCAATTCACCCCAAATGTTTTATGACCGCATGTTATGCGCTGGCATTATTCAAATTTATGTTCCTTAAAATCATTATCAATCAGAAATCGAATAAGTTTTTCAAAATCAAAACTATCAATTTTCCGATATTTAAAATGTTCAAAATCTTTTCCAGTTGAAACATTCTCTTTATTGTATGAATATCCTAAATCTATCAGTCTGTTTTTAAGCGTTTCGTATTGGTCACTCGTATCAGTCCAGAATTTTAACTCTTTGGTTTTAGTAACTCTTAATCTGTTATTTGAATTTTCGTTTCCAAGTTCAACAGCTACAAATCCATTTTCAAGTAAATTTAATTTGTTATCAAACAAAAAATTAATCAATCCAGATTTCTCTCCTGTTTTTACCCAAATTGCATTGTAATCAGAATCTTTAAAATCATAATTTCCATCAAGATAAATCCCAATAAAATTAAGCTCATTAATTATCTCAGAGCATATTATCTTAATAGTCGATTCGATTGTGTCTGCATCGGGAACAATCTCAAAAGCAAATGTTGCATAATCATCTTTAATCAATGAATAGCTTAATGTTAAACCATCTCTGTCCACTCGTGAATGAGCTGAAATTACAACACCGCCTGGATTTACAAAATTATAATCATCTCTACTTGCATATTCATGTCTTGTCAATCCGAGTCGAGTATTATCTGTATTGTATGGTTCATATTTATTCATGTCTATCTCGCTTGAATCTACAACTCCAACTTCGGCAAGAATGCATTTATTGATTCCTTCAAGTTTTAATCGTTCTTCAATTTTTTGTCTTGATTCGTCAATCCCGTCATTTTGTGCAAGACAAGATAAATAAAATCCAGTCTTATCATCATACTGGCATTCAATCAGCAGGTATAGAAATCTTGTATCGTTGTGTTCACTCATTTTTGAATCTCAATTGTCATTGTGTAGCGCTCCGTTTTGCTTGCGCATAACGTTCCCGCGGTATGGTGTCGTGCGGTTGACTGTCCCACGAAGTGGAGACTGTCAAGCCGAAAACGACGGCATACGGAATGTGGATTTGCATGTTAAAATAAAACCGCATGCACTATGACCGCGTGTTGTGTGTAGTATTTATTTTTTCTATTATAAGATTTGATTTTTCAAAGTCTGAACTATTCCGAATTTCAAATATTTGTGGTTGAGAATTATTCTTAATTCTAAGAACCAGATTATGATTTCGAAAACCATTAGTGAAGTTTCTAAATCCTTGAGATTTTATGGTTTTTAGTACTTCAATTTCAGTAAATTGAATCCTCTTACTTATAGATTTTATTATTGAAAAATATTCAATAGTCTCCTTATCAAAGTCAAATATTATACTTCTTAGAAATCTTCGATTTGCAACATAGATTAAGTAAGTCATTAATAAATGAAATATTATTACAAGTGCACTTATAGATAATCTCGTATTCAAATTCAGGTTAGGTATTAGATTTATAACTACAACGAAGAATATTAAAAGCACTAAAACAATAATTAGTCCAATCCTATAACTTGACCAATGTATTTCTCTCTCTAATTTATACTTCATTTTTCTCAATATTACACACAACGTTCCCGCGGTATGGTGTCGTGGCAGTTTCTGTCCGAAAGGATAGGAACTGTCAGGACGAAAAGAGCTTTGCGCGAACGTTGAATTATTTGGTTTAAAAGTACTGCCATGCACTATGACCGCGTGTTAGGGCGCGTTTATTATTATTTGTAATCCACTAATAATTAATAGAATCAATAGAGCATCAATTATTAGTTCAATTATTGATTTCATCCCATTCATTTTCCTAGTTTGGTAAATTCTGAGATTAAAAAATAACTTAGTAGTTAAGATTGTAAAAATATGAATAACTCCCATTAAAGGATCAGAAATATTAGATCCAATTGTCAGTAGATTAAACGACAGAAATATTATGTATCCATAACTAACAATCAAGATTGAGTAATAAAACTGAGTCCGTACGTTCTTATTTGGCTTTTTAAAGAACAATACACCTGTCATAGTAAATACTAGAATATATGGTAAAGAAAAATATGGGAAATAATAAAGTATCGGGAGAATATCTATCTCATTATTGGATTGCTTTTTAATAAACACAAACATAAATAATAATGTATATGAAATCAGATATATTAAAACTGGATAAAACCAGATTAATTTCTCTCCAAATAATAGCTTTCTCGTTATTTGAATTGGATTTATATAGAATCTTATTATATCTCTGTAATATGGCATGTTAGTCTATGTTTTTAAACTATTACCACCAGTAAATTTTAAAATTATAGTGTGCTATATATCATTAGCAACAGCATTTATTCAGCTCTTTAGGAATTGATATCTTATTTCGAAATCTATTTTAGGTGTACTTATGCGGAAATGCGCCCTAACGTTCCCGCAGTATGCTGTCGTGGCAGTTTCTTTCCGACGGGAAAGGAACTGTCAGGACAAAATAGCCCGACTGC
>NZ_JBHJHQ010000021.1:0-4118 GCF_042219825.1 Quyinboa mangrovi | reverse complement strand
GTATAAAAAAGAAAACTATTAGGATATATTTATTCATATTATGTAATTCCCCTTCTAATATGGTTGCACACAACGTTAATAATATGAGCATGTAGCGGTATTAAATGCGGTTTCGTATCAAGTTACAAAGTAGCCAAAGCTGCACCTTAGCTAAATAGTCAAATCGGCAGATTTGGCGGGGCTGATTAGAACCACTACCGCCCGAACACCCACAGAAACCGCTATTGCTTATATTTATTGTTGTGCCCCGTTAATCTTCAATCACAAAACTAATATAATTAAGTCTAACTTGTTTTTCACCTAACAATCCAATAATATCAACAAAATACAATCTATCTCCAACTGCAAGCAAATCAAAATCTCTTTTTAATTCATCATCGAATTTATTAGAATGAACTATTTTATTAAGAAATAAAGTATCATTTTTCAGAGCAATCAAATTATAACTTTGCACCGGTAAACTAAAATCAAAACCAAGTCCATCAACATGAGCATTTATGCCATAAAGTAATTTTAGATATTCTTTTGTAATCGCACCAGAATTTCGATTCCCTATCGTAGCGTGACAATATTTATTTAAACTGACTACACTAAAATCTTTCTGCAATAAAAGGATTGTGTCATTATTATATAATCTAAACACATTAAAAATCGTATTGCCCGGTTTATCCGGAATTACCTTATAACCATTTAATTCTTTTGAAATCTCACCATTAGTTGTTGTTAGAAATAATGAATCATGAGGTACACAAGAAGCCAAAATCTCGATATAATTTGAAACATTTGCGACAAGTTCATTTTGCTCCTTAACTGAAATTAGAACATCTTGACAAAATATGTTTCTTGCCGAAAGTATCAAGATAAAAATCAGAATCTTTTTCATTACTATCGATACTATATAATGTATTATTTATTTTTTTAATCTACAATCTGACATTTGCTACACACTTTCACAAAGCACCCTAATGGGGCACAACGGTTTTGCGGTATGAAACGGTTGGGTTTTCGGAGTGCGTCCGTATCCGCCGAGGAAAAAGTTGACGCGAGAATAAATGCTTGCAAACCACTGAACCCCAACTGTTTTATGACCGCATGTTAGGGGCTGGTGTTCATTAATCATCTTTCTATTATTTCTCATTATTACTATAATTAAAATAAATAGAGTCAATCAATACACCATTATCATAATACTCTTTTTTTAATGTATCTCCATTTTCATTAAAATATATCCATTCGTCTTCCCTAGTTCCAACTTTATATGAATGAATTTTTTCAATCTGACCATTTTTATAATAATCAATAAACTTACCATCCATTCTTGTTTTTTTCATTTGTCCTTCCTGATGCAATTGTCCGTTAACATACCAAGTTTTACTATCACCTTGCATATGACCATCGCTATCATATTCAGTAATATAACTAACTATTCCAGATTCATACCAATGTTTTGACAAACCAATCGGGTGGTCATTTTTATAATTTGTACTATCCTTTAAAACTCCATTCTCATGATAGTACATTCTTAATCCATTTAGTTTGCCATATTCATAAGTCTCAACACACTCAGGTTTACCATCCTTGTACCAAAATCTCCATGTGCCATGTTTTTGATTTTTCACATAATAACCCTCAACTTGGAGATGTTGTTTTTTTAAATCATAATAGCTTTCATAGTGTCCATCTCTGGTACAAGAAGTCACTACTAAAAAAATTATAATCAATGTGAGTATTTTATTCATATCAAGTTTGATTCTATCATGCGTAGAGGTTTTTTCATACTTGCCCCTAACGGTCCCGGGGTAAGTGACGTTTGGCGATTTCGAAGAGCGGTCGTATCCACCGTTGAAAAACCTGATTAAATGAAACCAGGCCAAAACCTCTGTACGCCCCGCCAAATGACATATACCCCGTGTTGTGCGTATGTGCATTTTTTATTTTTATCAAATTAATTAATAGCAAGTATGAATGATATAATCATATATGCTAAAATAAATATTACTCCCACAATATTTTTAATCGTATTACTATTGTCAATTTTATTATATAATTCATCCACTTTTTTCTCCCTAAAATATATCACATTGAAAATAAATAATATAAACTATACAATTATGAAATAAATAAATCTAAATTCGAAATCAATCTGATTTTTAATAAGTGATCCTAAATACAAAATATTAAGAAATTGAAATGTTGATATCAAACCCGCTACTGATGAGTAAAATCCACCAACTCCTGTTAGTTCGAAGAAAGTATCAATTTTTATAAAAAGATATTCAAATGGTCTGTAAATATTCATCATTGAAAGCTATTTAAATCTTAATATTTAATTAATAGCCAAAAAAAAATTATCATGCATATCTCCTTTTGCTATTGTTCTCTATTCTGTAACTCTGTATTTAATATTTCAATTATTAATTTAAATAGTCTTTTATGTGCTAAATAAATATCTCCGTAAACCATATAAAGTATCCATATTGTACCAATTGCAATAAAAACATTACTAAAATTTGATATCCAAATAAATAATAACGTAAATAAGGTTATTATAAATCCATATATTGTATAAGATTTTTGTTTAATCAAAACATTTTCATTATCAATTTGAATATCAATGATAAATTTATCAGGATAATAAAATTGTTTCTGTTTTAAAATTAAGCAATCAGTTTGTTCGATATATTTAAATCTTTTAGTATCTATCTTTTGTCTAATCTTCTGTAAAATGTATTTATCAGAACTTATTCCAAGTTGCTGTGTTTTAATTTTAATTGTTTTTTCAAATGCAAATGGAAAAGCCATTATCAAATCTATTTTTAAATTATCCTTTTAAACTAAATCTCAGGTATTGAATGCATTACGCACAACGTTCCCGCGGTATGGTGTCGTGCGGTTGACTGTCCCACGAAGTGGAGACTGTCAAGCCGAAAACGACGGCATACGGAATGTGGATTTGCAAATTGAAATAAAACCGCATGCACTATGACCGCGTGTTAGGGGGCGTTATTTTTTAATATTATCACTTACCAACCATAAGTTGTTTGTAGTTAGATTTTAGTACAGTTGCATCAAGCTTTAATTTATTAGGATAATCACAATCCCCAAATATGCAATTAGAATTAATTTGTACACAATTTACCTCGTCTATATAAAAGGTTGAGCCTGAACCAGCAAATGCCGTATTATAATTAAATGGATTAAGTATTCCTCCATTGCCTCCTATACCTTCAATATAAAAGCAAAGTTGCCTATCTCCAATATCGTTCTTATAGCTGCAGTAAAAACATTTTGTACTATCTCCATTTTGTAATATTAAAAAATTTATACTATCAATTCTAACTTTGATATCCCAAATAGATGTTGGTGCTTCAAAAGTGGCACCTACTTCAAGGTTAAAATTAAATAAAACGAATTCTTTATTATCAGAATAACGAGTAAAGTAAACTTTCTTTTCAATAGTATCTTCCCTTATAAAAGCATAGAATTTAGCATTTTCAATGGAGTCATCTTCATAATCTCCATATTGAGATTTATAATAGAATCGTTTTCGATATAATGCATGGTACTTTGTGTCATTAATAATAGAGTCACCTTTGAAATAATACAAATTCCATAAAGTATAATTATCCCATGGATTATATCCTTCAACTTTTGTAGAAATAATCCATTTCTTCTCAATGTTTATAAAAGTATTATATTTAGGAATTTCGGGTTCCGGATAAAACTCTTGTTGTATATTATTATTCTTATCACATGCTGTAACGAATAATATAAAAAAAGTAATTACTGTTAAAATCAATTTCATAATTTAAGGTTTATGTGTGAATCATATTATTGTTAACTAATTCAATATAAAAAACAGGGTAAATATAGTGCCCTTTAATTTAATTGTGACTAACGTAAAAATTTCAAATTCATAAAACATACTTAACCAGTTATTTGAGGTTTTATCGTTAGCGTAAGAAATTAATCAGCTTTGGCAGAAATTGATGCTTTTTTAATCAAGTAATTTCGTACTTGCTGATGATGAGAATGCCCCCTAACGTTCCCGCGGTATGGTGTCGTGCGGTTGACTGTCCCACGGAGTGGAGACTGTCATGCCGAGAACGACGGCATAC
>NZ_JBHJHQ010000020.1:0-4195 GCF_042219825.1 Quyinboa mangrovi | reverse complement strand
CAGCCTGCTCTTTTCGTCCTGACAGTTCCTTTCACGGGTGAAAGAAACTGCCACGACACCATACCGCGGGACCGTTGTGTGCAAGCATAAAAATATTGCATCTTTTAAAAGAAAAATGTCTCAATTTGTTTGAAGTAAAACAGCAAAACAATGGTTATGAAAATTAAGTATACAAAACTTATTGTATTTCTGTTTTTAATAGCTTTTATTTTGCCAAGTTGCAGGACTTATACAGATGAGAGACTGGTTTTTATAAATAATTCTGATCAGCCAATATATGTTAGATTGTGCGAATACCATAATGATACAACTTATGTTTATTGTGTACATGATCTGACTGCAAGTCCTGAAAAATATAAATATGAACCTTTTGAAAAAAAGGTTATTCAGGTGCCATATACTTGGGAAAATATTTTTGATAAAGCCGACTCAATGACGATTTATATATTTGATGCTGAGTTGTTTGAAAATACACCATTAGATTCTACAGCTAATAATTATCTAATTTTATATCGTTATGATTTTACATACGATGATTTGGTTAATTGGACTTGGGAAATAACATATCCAAAGGAGAAAAAGTGATCCTATTGAAATTGTAGATACTAAATGAAAAAATAATGCCAGCACACAACACAGTGTATAATGCAGCGGCTAAATTTATGCAGTTTAAATTTCACCCAAAGTCTTTGTCGGCTTGATTGCTCTTTCACCTTGTGAAAGCCAATCGCCGCCGACATCATACACAGGAACGTTGTGTGCAACCATAATCAGTAACCCAAACCGTAATTTTTTAGGTTATTAGTCAACTATCTTAAGTTATTCTTGTTCTCATAATATCTTAAACCTAAAAATACTGATAATATGAAACCTTTTATTTTTGCTTTAATTCTAAACATTACGCTGGTTAATATTTCTTTAACTCAAGACGGTGGCTGTGATTGTTATCAAATAGAGGATTTTTGGATTAAATCACAAGATACATTAAGTCTAACTCTTTCTAACACTTGTGATAATAGTGTTTACCTCGATATTTATTTAATAAGTAGTAAATCCCCATTTGATACTCTTGCAAGGCAAGAAATAAAAAATGGACTTTTTGAAATGAATAAAAACACAACACAAGACCTTCAAACATCATTAACTCAAGTACCTGATTTCGGAACCTTTAGAGTTAGTATAACGAATGGAACCTTAAACTGCGATTCAATAAAATTTTCCTCCTTATATTTAGCAATTGATAATATTAATCAAACAGATTTATTAATTTATCCAAATCCAGTAAAGGAATTTTTGACGATTGACTTAAATGTTGATTTTTCATTTATAAAGCTGATTAACGTAAATGGTCAAGTTAAGTTGATTCAAAGAAATAGTAACAGAATTGATTTGAAAGGATTGAATAGTGGAGTTTATTTTCTTGAAGTATATGATTATCAATACCGAATGATAGGTGTTCAAAAAATACTGAAAGAGTAGGCAGCACACAACACGGTATATAAAATATAAGGAGGTTAGTGAGTTACGGAACTTTGGTTCATTTAATCAACACCGCCAAATCTGCGATTTGACGAGTTGATTTTTCAGTTGCCAAATCGCAGATTTGGCTATTTAGCAAATTGACACGATATTGTTTCAAAGTTCCTTACATTTCATATACCCATCCGTTGTATGTAATACCGGGATTAGTAGTTTGAGATCTTATGAACTGACCTCCACCCTCTTTAAGCTGAAGCAAGAAGCGTTCATTTTTAAACAGGATCAACGATTGATTTTAACCAGGTGTCGGGTGGAGTTTCAGTCTACACAACTTTAAAGTTTCGTATTTTGACGCAATATCGTTTAGGGTTGATGCAATATCGTAAAGTTTTGATTTACATTATCCGGTCGTGGGTGGCTGAATCTCATTTGATTTGCTGAAGTGTTTAATTTGTGAAGCATCAATTTAAATAGCACCAGTGAGAGAACAAAAGAAGGTACTACATACAACACGCGGTCATACTGCATGGCAGTCTTTTTAAATAAAATATTACAACATTCGCGGGCTGTCTCTTTTGTCCTGACAGTTCCTTTCCCGTCGGAAAGAAACTGCCACGACAGCATACCGCGGGAACGTTGGCATTCATTGTAAGAAACATCCTGCACAAAATTAAACATGATTGATGGAAGAAAAGATTAAGAAATATTTATCTGATTTAGAGAAGGAAAAAGGGATTGAAATACTTCTTGCTTGTGAGACAGGTTCGAGAGCGTGGGGATTTCCATCGCCTGACAGTGATTTTGATGTTCGTGTAATATACAAACACGACAAAGATTGGTATTTAAGCTTGACCGAAGAAAAAGACACAATCGAATATTTCTTAGAAAATAACGAAATTGATATTAGCGGATGGGATTTAAGAAAAAGTCTGCGATTGCTTTGGAAATCGAATCCTCCTTTGCTCGAAAGAATCCAATCACCGATTATTTACAAAGCTGATAATGAATTCCTGACAGGAATAAATTCGGTTGCACATAAGACTTATTCAAGAATTGCCACAATTCATCATTATTTGAGTATGGCGAAAAAGGCTTTAGAAGAAGTATTAAGCTCAAATGACTACAAATTGAAAAGATTCTTTTATGCTCTCCGTGCATCAGTAGCTTGCCTGTGGATTCTTGAAAAAGAAGAAATTCCACCGATTGAATTTAGAAAAATGGTAAACGGATTAGATTTGCCACAGAATTTAATAAACAGGATTGACGAACTTATTGAAATTAAATCGACAATTAGCGAAACATACTTGCATAGTGGAGAACTAGATTTAATTAAATTCATGCAGAGTTGTATAGAAAGAGCTGATAACGAATCAAAGAGTTTGCCTGCTTCAAAAGGGCAAATGGATGAATTAAATAAGTTCTTTAGAAAAATATTAGGGTAATTAATGACAATTGAGGATTTAAGAAATAAAGGATTAATAATACTGGAGTGTATAAGTGGCAGTAAAGCATACGGATTAGATACACCTACTTCCGATACGGACATTAAAGGTGTTTTCATATTACCGAAAGAAGAATTTTATGGTTTAACCTATACTCCTCAGGTAAATAATGAAACAAACGATATAGTTTTTTATGAGTTTGGGCGGTTTATGGAATTGTTATCATTAAATAATCCAAATATCCTTGAATTACTTAATACCCCTGAATCAGCGATAATTTACAAGCATCCATTTTTAAATGAAATAAAATCCGAATTGATTTTATCGAAACTTTGCAATAACACGTTTGGAAAATTTGCATTGTCTCAAATCAAAAAAGCAAAAGGACTTAAAAAGAAAATTGTAAATCCTGTAGCAAAAGAGAGAAAGAGTGTTTTGTCATTCTGTTTTGTGAATTACGACCAGGGAGCAATACCACTTTTAAAATTCTTAGAAATTAAAGGTTGGTGCCAAGAAAACTGTGGATTAGTAAATATTCAGCACATGAAAGATGTTTATGGATTATACTATTCTGACAAATTAGGATTTAGTGGAGTGTTAAGAGGGAAAGACTCTAATGATATCTGTTTAAGTTCAATTCCAAAAGACACAAAACAAGAAGCTCTCATGTATTTCAACAGAAACGGATATTCGACTTATTGCAAAGAATATCGAGAATACTGGGATTGGGTGGATAAGAGAAACGACGATAGATATGAAAACACTAAAAGTCATGGCAAAAATTATGATTCAAAGAACATGATGCATGTATTTCGACTTTTAGAAATGGCAATAGAAATCGGAAAAGAGAAAAAAGTCAATGTAAAAAGACCAAATCGTGATTTCCTTCTTGATATTAAAACTGGAAAATTTGAATATGAGGAATTACTAAAAATGGCTGATTTAAAACAAACAGAAATGGAATCTGCATTTGAGCAATCCTCTCTGCCCGAAACGCCTGATTTGGAATTAATAAATGACTTGACATACAGATTGAGAGATAAATTTTATAAAGACAAAGAATAAACAACGAAATGCCAACACGCGGTATAAAACATTGGGGTTTAGGTGCTTATTTAGGCATTCTGCCACGCATCAAGTTCAGTGTAACTGGACAGGAAGGTAGCCCGCAATCCCCAACGATTTCATACCGCCATCCGTTGTGCCCAAGTTTAAAAAAATGAAACGAATTTTTATAATACCAATATTACTCTACTTCGCTATTTGTACAAATG